>JACMKJ010000043.1 GCA_014380155.1 Rhizobacter sp.
GACGCCGCGCGTTTTGGCGAGCTGCTGGGCTCTAAACCTTGAGCGACTTTGACATCCGCACCGCGTCAGCCACACCCTGGTAATAGCCGTTGCGCCGGTCCACCACCTCGAAGCCGTGGTGGCGGTAGAAGGCGGCCGCGCCAGCGTTGTCGGAGCGAGCCTCCAGGCGCAGGCTGGTGATGCCGGCGACACGCGCCGTCACCTCCAGCCAGGTGAGCAAGGCGCTGCCCACGCCTTGGCGGCGGCAGCGAGGCTGGGTGGCGAGCAGCTGCACGTGGGCGTTCTCTTCGCCGTAGCTCATGATCGCGAAGCCGAGCAGGTCGGCGCCGCGCCGCGCCACCACCACGTTGGTGTCGGCGTCGGCCAGGCTGTTCATCACCCGGTGTGGCGTCCAGCGCCACTCCAGCCCTTGCTCGATGGCGCGCCTCGACAGCGCGGCAATCGCCACGGCGTCGGCCGGCACGGCCAGGCTGATGTCGCTTTCGGTGATCATGGAACTGCATTCTGAGCCCTGCCGGGCGGAGGTGACAATGCGGGGGCGCCCCTTTTCTACCCAAGCTGTGCGTTCATCGATTCTTTCGCCCTTGCTGCCTTTGCTCTTGCTCGTCTGCGCGTTTGCGCAGGCTGCGGGTGACGCCCTGGCCGACGCACGCGCGTTGGTCGAGCAGAGCCAGGCCCAGGTCAAGGTCGACCCCGAACGCAGCCGCGCCCTGGCCGAACAGGCGCTGCAACTGCTGGCCCAACAGCCCGACGCCGACCTGCAGCTGCGCGCCCATCTGCTGCTCTGCGACTACCACTCCGAGCGCGACCTGGCACTGGCCAACCAGCATGTGGCCGCCGGCCGCGCCCTGGTGCCCAAGCTGCAACGCAAGGGGCTGGCAGCAGGACTCTTCGGCTGTGAAGGCGAGCTGCACGAAAGCGCCGGAGACAACACCCGCGCGCTGTCCGCTTATGAGCAAGAGGTGCAGTTGGCCGAACAGACCCAGGACGACGAGCTGCTGGCCGATGGCCTGTACAAGCGTGGACATCTGCGCGGTGTGCGCGGCGAGTTTGCCAACGGCCTGATCGACCTCAAGCGCGCGCGTACCCTCTATGAGCGCCTGCAGTTGCCGCTGCACACCTTGACGGCTGAGAACTCCATCGCCATTCTTTACAACCGCATGGGCGACCATGCGCAGGCGCGCCACTACTACGAGTCGGCGCTCAAGGCGCAGGCCGTGGCGGGCTTGCGGCGTGAGCAGGCGGTGACGCAATACAACCTCGGCCGCTCCCTCGAGAACCTGCGTGACTGGGACGCCGCCCAGCTCGCCTTCGACCACGTGCTCAAGCTCAGCCGCGAGCTCGACTACACCCGTGGCATGGCCTACGCACTGCGCGGCCTGGCCAGCGTGCAAAACGCGCGGGGCAACCCGCAGAGCGCACTGACCTTGCTCAACCAGGCCGCCGACCACCAGATGAGCGTGCCCGATGCACGCTTGCATGCGCAGATCCTGCTGCAGCGCGGCATTGCGCTGCGCATGCTGCACCGCCTGCCCGAGAGCGTGTCGGCGCTGACGGGTGCGCTGCATGTGTTCACCGGCGCCGATGCGCTGGCCGAACAGGCCGCCACCCACGGCGCGCTCGCGGCCGCGCTTGCCGAGCAGAACGATTGGCGCAACGCGTACGAGCAGCAAGCCCGCTTCAAGGTCGCTACCGAGCAGCTGCTCACACGCCAGCTCGACGAACGGTTTGCCACGCTGAAGGTGGAGTACGACACCGCCGCACGCGACCGCGAAATGGCCTTGTTGCAACAAGCCCAGAAAGCCACCGAGCACTCGCTCGCGCAAGAGCGCCTGGCCGGGCGCTTGCTGACCGTGGCGATTGCACTCGCTGCCGTGTTGCTGGTGGTGCTGGGCGTGCTGGTCTGGCGGCATCGCCGCACCAGCGTGGCCATGCGCGGCTTGGCCATGACCGACGAACTCACCGGCCTGCCCAACCGCCGCGCCGCGCTGGCCGAGCTGGAGGCCCAGCTGGGGCGGGCCGCGCCCCACTGCGCATTGCTGCTGGGCGACATCGACCTCTTCAAGGCCATCAACGACAACCACGGCCACCTGGCGGGTGACCACATCCTGCGTGCGGTGGGCGAGGCCGTGCGTGGCATCGACCACTCGGGTGCCGGGCGCCCAGCGGCTTGCCTGGCGCGCTTTGGCGGCGAAGAGTTCGTGGCCGTGCTGCCGGGTGCGCTGCTTGACGAAGCGGTGGCCGCAGCCGAGGTGTTCCGCACCCAGGTGGCGGCGCTGGATGTGTCGCGCTGGACGCCCGGCCGCGGCGTGACCATCAGCGTGGGCGTCACGCTGATCGTGCCCGGCGACAGCCTCAGCAGCCTGCTGCGCCGTGCCGACGAAGCGCTCTACGCCGCCAAGGCGCAGGGCCGCAACTGTGTGGTGATCCGCACGGCAAGCAGTGCGGCACCGCTCGCCGCGCCGCTCGCGCCAGTGGGCGCGTCGTCAGTCGGCAGTGGCGCCTGAGTCCTTCACCACCTTGGCCCACTTGGTGATCTCGCCCTTCTGATACGCGGCCAGCTCGGCCGGGGTGCCGCCACCCGGCTCCAGGCCGATCTCCAGCAGCTTCTTCGAAATCTCGGGCGACTTGAGGATGCGGCTCACCTCGGCCTGCAGCTTGTCGGCAATCGGCGCGGGTGTGTTGGCGGGCGCAAAAAGCGCAAACCACGACACCGCTTCGAAGCCCGGCAAGCCCTGTTCGGCCAGCGTCGGGATCTCGGGCGCGGCCGCCGAGCGTTTGGCCGAGGTCACGCCGAGCGCACGCAGCTTGCCGTCTTTCACCAGCGGCAGGCTGGAGGGCATGTTGTCGAACATCATCGTCACGCGGCCGCCGAGCAGGTCGGGGATGGCGCTGGCGCGGCCCTTGTACGGGATGTGCTCCATGTCGATGCCGGTCATGGTCTTGAACAACTCACCCGACACATGGATCGAGGTGCCCGCGCCCGATGAGGCGAAAGTCATCTTGCCGTCCTTCTTGCCCAGGGCGATGAACTCCTTGAGGTTCTTGGCCGGCACGTCGGGGTGAATCACCAGCATGTTGGGCGTGGTGGCCAGCAAGGTGATGGGGGTGAAGTCTTTCACCATGTCGTAGGGCATCTTCTTGTAGAGCGCACCGTTGATCGAGTGTGTGCCCACCGTGCCCACCACCACCGTGTAACCATCGGGCGCGGCCTTGGCCACCGAGTCGGCGCCGGTGTTGCCGCCGGCACCGGGCTTGTTGTCGATGACCACCGTCTGGCCCCAGGCCGCTTGCAGCCGCTCGCCGATCAGGCGGGCCAGGATGTCGGGTGCCCCGCCCGTGGTGAAGGTGACGACGATGTGAATGGGCTTGTTGGGGTAGCCGGCTTGCGCGTGTGCGCTGCCCGCGGCAGCCAGCGCCAGTGCCGCGATGGCGAAGTGCTTGCTCAAGGTCTTCATGTCGTGTCTCCTGCTTTGCCTGTAGGTGAGAGAAAAACTCAGCGTTGCCACGGCCCCAGCTTGTCGATCAGCTTGGCGCGCCGTGACAGCCACCAGCCATAAGGGTTCAACCAGTGCGAAAAGCGCTCCGCCAACGGCTCGCCGGTGCGCAACGTGGTCAGCGCCTTGACCGGCCAGTTGGGGTCTTCCAGCGCCTGGCGGGCAATGGCCACCAAGTCGGCCTGGCCGTCTTGCAGCACCTGCTCGGCCTGTTGCGCCTCGACGATCAGGCCGACCGCCATGGTGGCGATGCCCGCGCCCTCGCGCACCGCCTGTGAGTAGGGCAGCTGAAATCCATAGTCGCGCGGCACCGCCGAGGCCGTGGGCGAGGTGGTGATGCCACCCGACGAACAATCGACCACGTCGACGCCGATCTGCTTGAGCTCTTTCGCAAAGGCCACGCTGTCGTCGACCGACCAGCCGTTTTCCACCGCGTCGACCGACGAGATGCGCACGAACATCGGCAGCACCTGCGGCCACACCTCGCGCAAGATCGTGGCCACCTCCAATGGCAGGCGCATGCGGGCGGCGCGGTCGCCGCCATACGCATCGCTGCGCTGGTTGGTGATCGGTGACAGGAACGAGTGCATCAGGTAGCCGTGCGCACAATGCAGCTCCAGCACCTCGAAGCCGGCCCGCAGCGCGCGCTCGGCGGCCAGGCGGAAGTCTCGCTTGAGCACGTCGATGTCGGCCTGCGACATCTCGCGCGGCATCAGCCAACCGGGCTCCACCGCGATGGCGCTGGGCCCGATGACGCTCCAGGCGTGTTCGCCGCGCGTGGCATCGCTCTCGTTCATCGGGCCGTTGCCGTGCCAGGGCCGTTGCATGCTGGCCTTGCGCCCGGCGTGCGCGAGCTGGATGCCGGCTGCCGCACCGTGTTGTTTGAGGAAGGCGGCAATGCGCGCCAGCGGCTCCACCTGGCCGTCATGCCACAGGCCGAGGTCGCCGTGGCTGATGCGCCCCTGCGGCTGCACGGCGGTGGCCTCCACGATCACCAGGCCCGCGCCACCGAGCGCAAAGCGGCCCAGGTGCACCAAGTGGAAGTCGCTCGCCATGCCATCGGTGGCCGAGTAGGTGCACATCGGCGCGATCACGGTGCGGTTGGGCAGCGTGAGACCGCGCAAGGTGATGGGTTGCAGCAAACGCGGTGTCGTCACGGCAGGCTCGATGGGGAGTGAATGGGCACTGACGATTCTTTGCGCATTGTTTGGCGGTGTCACTCAAGGACTTCCATGCCTTGCCCTGTCATCCATGTGACACATCGCAAGCGAGCCGTGACCCAACTCACGCAGGCGCCGTTTCCCTTCGAACGGGCATTCAAAACCACTGGCGCAAGGGGGTTCCTTGGCCCGACCATTGCGAGTCTCGCAGCTGTTTCCACCGATGAATCTTGACCATGCACCCTGAACCACAAGCCCTTGGCGCGCTGCTGCCCGCACGTGCCATTGATGCTTTGTACGAAGAAGCTGCGCGCGAGCTCGACCCCATCGGCTACCTCTGCTGGGACGGCGTGGCGGCCTTGCACGCCTCGCCCGAAGCCCTGGCGATCCTGGGCCAGGCGCTCGACGCCGAGCTGACCGTGCCGGGCCTGCACGCACTGGTGCGGCGCAGCCGCCATGCCGAGCTGCTGGCACGCTGGCGCGATACGCTGGCCACACGCCAGCGGCGCATCGAGATGGAGCTGCCTTGTGTGCTGAATGGCGGTGCCTTGCGCCAGGTGCGCGCGGTGGCGGTGATCGAGTACCACGCGGGTGGCGAAGTGCGGCAGGTGGTGGCGGCGCTGCAAGACATGAGCTCGCGCAGCCAGCTGGCCAATGCCTTGTCTGACGCCGAGGCGCGGCTCGACGAAGCCCAGCAGATGGCCAACTTCGGCTCCTGGGAGTGGGACTTCCGCATTCAACGCGCGAGCTATTCGGCCGAGGCGCTGCGCATCGTCAGCCTGAGCGCCGATGCGTCGGCCGATCTCGACCAGCTCACCGCGCTCGTTCCCGCCGACCAGCGCGCGGGCATCGTCGACCTGTTCGAACAAGCAGTGCGCCAGCGCACCACCTCCTTGCGCTACGACTACCACGTCGACGCCGCCGGCGAGCGACGCGAGCTGCACGGCCGCGCCAAGCTGGAGTACGACCGCCACGGTGTGCCACTGCGGATGCTGGGCACCATCCAGGACGTGACCGAGCTGCGCCACTACCGCCGCCAGGTGCACTCGCTCGCTTTCTTCGACCCGGTGACGGCCTTGCCCAACCGCAGCGGCCTGCTCGACCACATGCAGCAGACGCTGACCCACGGCAACGCGGCGGCCGAGTTCGGCATGCTGATGCTGGGGCTGGACCAGTTCCAGAAGGTCAACGACTCGCTCGGCCATGCCGCCGGCGACGAGCTGCTCAAGCGCGTGGGCGAGCGGCTCTCGCAGTCGATGCGCGAGACCGACATCGTGGCCCGCCTGGGCGGCGACACCTTCGCCGTGCTGGTGCCCGAAGTGCGCCAGGCCGACGCACTGGCGCGCGTGGCGAGCAAGCTGCTGCTGGCGCTGTCAGCGCCGTTCAACCTCAACGACACCGACGTGTTTCTCACGGCCAGCATCGGTGCGGCGCTCTTCCCGAGCGACGGCCCCGACGCCGAATCGCTGCTGCAGCATGCCGACGCCGCGCTTTCGAGCGCCAAGGCGCGCGGGCGCAACAACGTGCAGTTCTATTCGCCGCAGCTCACCGCGCAGGCGTCGCATCGTTTGACCCTCGAGAGTGAGCTGCGCCGCGGTGTCGAGCGGCGTGAGCTGCTGCTGCACTACCAGCCCAAGTTCGAGCTCGGCACGCAGTGCCTGGTGGGCGCCGAAGCACTCATGCGCTGGTGCCAGCCGCAACGCGGCATGGTGTCGCCGCTGAGCTTCATTCCGCTGGCCGAAGAGACCGGCCTGATCGTGCGCATGGGCACCTGGGCCTTGCACGAAGCCTGCGCTGCCGTGGTGGCCTGGAACCGCCAGCGCAGCGAGCCGCTGAAGATGGCCGTCAACCTGTCGGCCCGCCAGTTCGGTGAAGGCACGAGCCTGGTCGAGACGGTGCAGGGCGCCCTCAGCGCCACCGGTTGCCAGCCGCAGTGGCTGGAGCTGGAGATCACCGAAAGCCTGCTGCTCGACGGCAGCGACGGTGTGCGCCACAGCCTGGAGGCCTTGGCCGCCATGGGCATCACGATTGCGATCGACGACTTCGGCACCGGCTATTCGGCGCTGGGTTACCTGACCCGCCTGCCGGTGCAAACGCTCAAGATCGACCGCAGCTTCGTCAACGAGCTGCCCGGCAATTCACGCAGCGCCGAGCTGGTGAAAGCCATCGTCTCGGTGGGCCGCAGCCTGAACATGGTGCTTGTGGCCGAAGGGGTGGAGACACCCGAGCAGGCCGCGTACCTTCACAGCGTGGGCTGCCATCTGGCGCAGGGGTACTTGTTCAGCCGACCCGTCGAGATGGCCGCTTTCGACAAGTTGCTGGTCAGCCCCTGACGGTCATTTTTCTGCAGCGGCTTTCATATTGGCGAGCCCGGCCTCGAAGTCCTTGCCGATCAACTTGTCCATGCTCATGAACACCGTCATCAGCTTGGTGACGTAGGGCGCGGGGCCTTGCATCAACCACGTCACCTGGGTTGAGTCGCCTTGCGGCTGCAGCGTGAAGAGCGTGTTGTTCTTCGACTCGAAGGGCGTGATGAAGTCGAGCTTGATACCGACCTTCGACGACGGCACCGAGTCGACGATCTCCATGCGGCCTTCGCCCACGTCGCTGTTGCCCAACCACGCATACACCGCGCCCTGGCCAGCGGCGGACCCGGTGTGCGTGCGCTTCATCGCCGGGTCGAGCTTTTCCCAGGGTGACCAGACCGGCCAGTTGTGAAAGTCGTTGATCAAGGCAAACACCTTCTCGGGTGGTGCCTTGATGGTGGCCGTGCGTTGCACGCTGAAGCTGTCGGGTTTGGTGGCGGCGAACAGCAGCACCGCGGCGACCAGGACGACGATGACGAGCGCAATCTTCTTGAACATGGGGGGCTGGCCTGCGGGCCGTCAGCGCTGAAAGTCTTTCGGGCCGCCGCTCAGCATCCAGGGCGTGCCGAAGCGGTCGATCAGCATGCCGAAGGTTTCGGCCCAAAAGGTGTCTTGCAGCGGCATCGTGACCTGGCCGCCGGCGGTGAGGGCGTCGAAGGCCTTCTTCGCTTCAGGTGCGGTGTTGTAGCCGAGCGAGAGCGAGAAGCCGGTCATGCCCTCGAAGGGCTGGCCGGGCATCGCGTCGGAGGCCATCAGCCGGTGCCCGTCGATGACGAGGCTCGCATGCATGATCTGCTTGGCCGCTTCGGGTGGGTACTGGTCGGCGTCGGGGGCCTCGGCAAAGGTCATCATCATTTCGATCTTGCCGCCCAGGGTGCGCTCATAGAAGCGCAAGGCCTCGGCGCAGTTGCCGTTGAAGGTGAGGTAGGTTTCGAGCAAAGCCATGAGGATCTCCTTGTCGATGAAAAAAGAGGCGTGCCGAACTCACTCGGCCAGCACCGCCTCGACCTGGATGCGCAACACCACATCCATCTTGAAACCATAGTCGCGGCCAGCGTCGATGCCGAAGTCGGCGCGGTTGATGGTGGTGATGGCATCTGCACCGCACCAGTCGCGCTTGTAGAGCGGGTGCGGCATGCATTTGAAGCTGTTGATGGCGAGCGTGACCGGTTTGGTCACACCGTGCAGCGTGAGCTCGCCCACCAGGCGCGACGGGGCGCCGTTGGTGAACCCTTCGAGCCGCCCGGTGTAGCGCGCCTGCGGGTACTTGGCGGTGTCGAACAGGTCGGGCTCGCGTGCCTTGCTGTTCATGATGTCGAGCCCGAAGTCGATGCTGTTCACGTCGATGGTGATCTCGACACGGCCTTGGCCCGCTGCCTTGTCGAGCACCACCGTGCCGGCGTTCTTGTTGAATTTGCCGCGCCACACCGACAGGCCCATGTGGTCGGCCTCGAAGCTCGGGAAGGTGTGGGTCGGGTCGATGGTGTAGGTGGCGGGTGCGGCGCTGGCCAGGCCGGTGGCGAGGCTGAGCAGGGAGAGGGTCAAAAGTTTCTTCATCGGCTGGCGCATGTTGGATGGGCGGTTCATTGACGAGCAAGTCAAAAGACTAAGCCCAGCCACTACGATGCGCAACTGTCATGAACCTGCCACTCCTGCCACTCCTGCCATTCGACTTGCCAGCCCTGGAGTTAGCGATGCGTGCGGGCCTCGTCACGCTGATGCTCTTCGTGGCCGCGCTGGTACTGCGCGAGCACCTGCGCTCGCTGCCGGCGCGGCTGGCTGCAGCGCTGGCTGTTGGCGTGGCGGCGTATGCACTGCAGTCGGCGCCGGGGTTCCAGGCTTGGCCACCGGGTTGGCGTGCGCCGCTGGCCGTGTTGTCGACCGGCAACGCAGTGGTGTTCTGGTTGTTCTCACGCGCCTTGTTCGACGATGAATTCCGTTGGCGCCCCGCCCATGCCCTGGCCTGGGGCGCGATGGCGGTGGCGGCGGTCGTGGGCTGCTTCGCTGCGCCCCTGGTGGGCCTGGGCATCGTGTTGGCGACGCTCGGGTTCGCGCTGCTGGCGCTGGGGCAGTCGTTGTCGTCGTGGCGAGCCGACCTGGTGGAAAAGCGCCGCCGCCTGCGGGGCTTCATCGTCGGCGCGGGGGTGCTTTACACGGTGGTGAACATGAGCCCGCGCCTGCTACAGGCCGGCGAGTCTGGTGAGCTGGCGCGGCTGGCCGACCTGCTGGCGCTGTCGGCCATCGCCCTCGTGGTGGCCTGGCACCTGGTGCGCCCCGCCGGTGCGCAACTGTTCTGGCCTGAAGCACCACCGCCTGTGGAGCCGCAGGCGGTGGTTGAAGAGCCGCTGGATGCGAGCCTGGTCGCCGCGCTCGAGGCGCTGATGACGAATGAGCGTGTCTATCGGCAGGAGGGTGTCAGTGTGGGTGTGCTGGCGCAGCGCCTGGGCCTGCCCGAGTACAAGCTGCGCCGTGTCATCAACCAGGGGCTGGGCTACCGCAACTTCAATGCGTTTCTCAACCGCTACCGCATCAACGAGGTGAAGGCCGCACTGGCCGACCCGGCGCAGGCGCCGGTGCCGGTGTTGACGCTGGCGATGGATGCGGGCTTCCAGTCGCTGGGGCCCTTCAACCGCGCCTTCAAGGCTGAGACCGGTTTGACGCCGACGGAGTTCAGGCGAGCGCAAGGGGTGTGAAGCGGTGGTGCGTCTGGCTGGGATCGAACCAGCAACCCCTGCCTTCGGAGGGCAGTACTCTATCCATTGAGCTACAGACGCGTGGGGCGCGATTCTATCAGCGCCCCCTCTAGCCGGGGCGGGCTCGCGAAGCGCCCGCTTATAATCCCGCGGTTTTGCGTCACCCAACGGTTCAGCCGCCGAGGATTCCATGAGCGACCCCCATCACAGCCACTCCGAACACGAAGACGAAGCCCACGAAGGGCCGGTCAAGACCGTCAAGCAGCTCATCGCCGCGGTGATTTTTGCGTTTGTCATCCCCATCGCCGTGATCGTGCTGCTGGTCAGCTACGTGGGCTCCCAGCCGCAGCCCGCGGCCGGCAGTGACGGCATGGGCCCTGAAGCCACCGCACGCCGCATCCAGCCGGTGGCGCAGGTCGAGGTGAAAGACGCCTCCGACGTGGCTTCGCTCAAAAGTGGCGAACAGGTTTATGCCGCCCAGTGCGTGGCCTGCCATGGCGCGGGCCTGGCCGGCGCGCCCAAGTTGGGTGACGCGGCTGCCTGGGCACCCCGCATCGCCCAGGGTTACAACACCCTGCTGACCAGCGCCCTCAAGGGCAAGGGCGCCATGGGCGCGCAAGGCGGTGGTGATTTCAGCGACTTCGAGATCGCCCGCGCCGTGGTGCACGTGGCCAACAAGGCCGGCGCATCGTTCGCCGAGCCGAAGGCACCCGCTGCGGCGGCGTCCGCCAGCAACTGAGCGCCTGGCCTGCTCCCCCAAAAGCCGACCTGAGGGTCGGCTTTTTCATACCTTGCATCCAAATGCCCATCGGTAGCGTACTGGGCTGAAGCGGCTCACACTGAGTTCGCCCCACCCCTCAGACAACCGCCTTTTGGAGATGCACATGAATAAAACCCTGCTGCTCGCAAGCCTTGCCGCTCTGGCTTCCGCCTGCGCTACCGCCCCCGCCCCGATGATGGTCGACAACATGAGCCTGCCCGAGACGGTGCGCGCGCCGGCCGGTGCCCGCCAGACGATGTGGACCGTGGGCCGTGGGGAGCTGACCTATGAGTGCCGCGAGAAGAAAGACATGGCCGGCCAGTTTGAGTGGGCCTTTGCCGGCCCGGTCGCCACGCTCTATGGCGCTGACCAGAAGGCCGTGGGCAAGTATTACGCCGGCCCGACCTGGGAGGCGATGGATGGCTCCAAGGTCACCGGCAAGCAAGTGGCCGTGGCCCCTGGCGGCGCTGGCAACATCCCGCTGCAGTTGGTGAAGGCCGATCCGGCCACCGGCATGGGCAAGATGCAGGGCGTGGCCTATATCCAGCGTTTGAACACCAAGGGCGGTGTCGCACCGAGCGGCATGCCTTGCGACGCGATGACCAAGGGCCAGCGCCAGCAGGTGACCTACGCCGCCGACTACGTGTTCTACGGCATGTGATTCGCCGGGGCGGCCTGGGCCTGCGGGCTCAGGCAGTGCCCGTAACGCTGCGGCAGCTCGGCGTTGTGCAACTCGGCCACCGTCCAGTGGCCGAGCTCAATGGCGTCGGCCGCGGTTTCCATGTCGAGTGTGTGCACCACGCCCAGGCCGAGGTCGGTGGCGATGAACAGCCGCCCGGTTTCGTCGACCAAGGCGGTTTGATAGTGCGCGTCTTGCCCGGTGTGGCTCTGCACGCGAGGCGCCTGGCCGGGTACCGCTTCGAGCCGCCAGACCCAGGGCGCGGACTCCAGCTCGACATACACGCGCTGCGGGCCGTTTTGAAAGTACCAGCAGCCGCGTTCATCGTGGTCGTAGTTGCGCTCGATGAACTCGCGCAGCTTGTCGTGGTTGATGCGGCTGCCCTTCACCTGAGGGAAGGGGCCGGCGGCCTGCACGCGGTCGTCGCGCATGTACCAGTCGCCACGCGCATCAAGCGCCAGCCAGCCGTAGCAGGCGGGCACGTTGGGCCACTTTTTCAAGGCGGCTTTGACGATGTCGTCCATCACGTTCCTCCAGTGTGTGCCGTCATCCAGCCCATGACTTGTTCGGGCAGGGTCAGCACATGGCCCGGCCAGCGCCCGCGGGCAAAGCCGACATGGCCGCCGTGCTCGGGCTGCCACAGTGTCACGAAAGCGCCCACCTCGTGTTGTCGGGGCAGACTGGCTGCGGGCACAAAAGGGTCATTGAGGGCATTTAATACCAGCGCGGGGATGCGGATGCGCTTCAGGTGCGGCTTGGCCGAGCCACGCGCCCAATAGTCTTCGGTGTTGCGAAAGCCGTGCAGCGGCGCGGTGAAGATGTTGTCGAAGTCGTAGAGGTCGCGCGCCGCCTGCAGCTTGCGGCCGTCGAACAGGCCCGGGTGCTGGGCCAGCTTTCGCAAGGCCTTGGGCACCATGCTGCGCAAGAACATGCGGGTGTAGACCAGCCGGTTGAAGCCGCGCCCGATGGCATGGCCACCGGCGGCCAGGTCGATGGGCGAGCTGATGGCGCACACCGCGCGCACCGTTTGCGAAGCGGTGTCACCGGCCTCTTCGGCCCAGCGCAGCAGCGCATTTCCGCCCAGTGACACCCCGACCGCAATGATGGGGCCTTGGTGCAGCGTGCGCATGCGCGCCAGCACCCAGCCGATTTCCTCAAAGTCGCCCGAGTGGTAGGCGCGTGGCGCCAGATTCAGTTCACCTGAGCAGCCGCGAAAGTGCGGCACGGCGTAGTGCCAGCCGTTTTCGCGGCTCCAGTTGGCGAAGGCGCGCGCGTAGTGGCTTGCCGACGAGCCTTCGAGGCCGTGGAACAGCACCAGCAGCGGGCGAGAGGCGGTGTCGCCTTCCGCGGCCTCGCTGAAGTCGACGTCGATGAAATCCTGGTCGGGCGTCGTCCATCGTTCACGCCGGTAGACAGGGGCCGGGCCTTGGTGGCTGCGCGCAAACAGCGCCGGCCAGATGGTCTGCAGGTTGCCGCCCACCGGGCCATGGCCCGCGAGCCAGCGGGGGGCGCGGTAGTTTTGCATCGTCTGGCTCTAGTGCAGGACGGAAGGCGTTTCGCCCACCTCGGGCAGCTCCTGGCTGGAGCCGGGGCTGGCGTGGTGGGCCACCAGGCGCCAGCCGAGCGAGGTCTTGAGGTAGACGTTGGTGGCGATGACCCAGGCCACCTGCGGGCCTTCGTCGGTCATCACCTGGATGCGCTCGACCACGCTGTGCACCGCACTGCCATGGCTGACCACGCGGCGAACCTTCTCCGGGCGCGCGTCGATCACGCCGTTCGAAAACATCGCGTCGAACGCGGCGCGGATGGCCGCGGGCCCCACCACGCGCGGCCCATGGGGGTGCACGCAGCAGATCTCGTCGTCGTCGGACCACACGGCCATCAGCTTGTCGATGTCGCCCCGCTGCAGCGCCTCGTAGAACTGCGCCTCGGCGTCGTCCGGCGAGGTCATCAGCGCGATGTCGGGGGGCTTGTTGCGGGGCATGGTGGCAGGGTGGTCAGAGGAAGATCACGGTCTTCTGGCCATTCAGAAGCACACGGTGTTCCACGTGCCAGCGCACGGCGCGCGCCAGCACCATGCACTCGACGTCGCGGCCGGCGGCGGTGAAGTCTTCGGCGCTCATGGCGTGGTTCACGCGCGCCACGTCTTGCTCGATGATCGGGCCTTCGTCGAGCTCGGCCGTCACGTAATGGGCGGTGGCGCCGATCAGCTTGACGCCGCGGTCGTGCGCCTGGAAGTAGGGCTTGGCGCCCTTGAAGCTGGGCAGAAAGCTGTGGTGGATGTTGATCGCCCGCCCGCGCAAGAAGCCGCAGAACGCGGGGCTCAGGATCTGCATGTAGCGCGCGAGCACCACCAGGTCGACCTGGTGCTGGGTGATCAGCGACTCGATCTGCAGCTCTTGCGCCCGCTTGTCATCAGCGCTGGCGCCGGCCGCCAGGGGCAGGTGGTGAAACGGAATGCCATAACGCGCAGCCAGATCGGCAAAGGTCGCGTGGTTGGAGACGATGGCCGGAATGTCCACCGCCAGCTGGCCGGAGTGCCAGCGGTAGAGCAGGTCGTTGAGGCAGTGGCCGTGCTGGCTCACCATCAACAAGAGGCTGGGTCGGCGCGCCAGGCTGTGGAACTGCGCTTCCATGCCGAACTGCTGGCGCACGCTGGTGAACAGGTTGTCGAGCGTGTCGGCGCTGGCCAGGTGGGGTGGCGCCTCGAAGTGCACCCGCATGAAGAAGAGGCCGGTGTTGTGCACGCCGGTGTCGTCGGGCAGGTCACCGAACTGCTGCGAGTCGACGATGTTGCAGCCGGCCTGGTAGAGCAGGCCGGCGACGGCAAACACGATGCCCTTGGCATCTCGGCACGACAAGGTGAGGACGAACTCGCGCGATGGCGGTGATGTGGTCGGCATGGTGCGAAGAATTGTACGGACGGCCCATGATGCAAATAGCCACAGGCTTGCTCCCCACATCCTTGCCACGTGCGGCCGGCTTTTGCGACCCTAGAATGCCGCAGCGTGATATCCGCCACACCCCGCACCACCATGGCCACTGACCCGCAAGACTGGAGTGAGCGAAGCCGCGAGTTGTCTCGCCTGCTGGCGCGCGCGGGTTTGGGCGATCGTGCGGCATTTGCCACGGTCTACGAGCGCACCAGCTCGCATCTGTTTGCCGTTGTCCTGCGTATCAATCGAGACAGGGCGCAAGCCGAGGACGTGCTGCAAGAGGTTTACGTCAATGTCTGGCGGGCGGCCCAATCTTTCGATGCGGCGCAAAGCCAGCCCTTGACCTGGCTCACCAGCATTGCGCGCAACCGCGCAATCGACAGCCTGCGCCGCAAGCAGACCGAACCACAAACTCAGCCAGCCCATTTGAGCAACGACAGTGAAGAGGAACGAGACGTGTACGACGATGTGGCCGACAGCGCACCCGGACCGCTGGCTCTGTTGAGCCAGGCGTCGGACGCCCGCGCCTTGTCGAGCTGCATGCAGGGGCTGACGGCGCAGCAGCGCCAGAGTGTGGCGCTCGCGTTCTATGACGGGCTCAGCCACGCCGAGGTGGCCGATCAGATGCGCCAGCCTCTGGGCACGGTGAAGTCGTGGGTGCGGCGGGCATTGCTGTCGCTCAAGTCCTGCCTGGAAAACGCTGTCGTTCGCGACATGCAAGCCGAATAACCATGGACTACAGCCGCCCCGAACTCGTCGACCGCCTGGCTGCCGCCTATGTGGCGGGCACGCTGCGTGGTGCTGCGCGGCGGCGCTTCGTCTCGTTGATGCGCTCGCACCCGGGGTTGCGCTCGGCGGTGCAAGCCTGGGAAGCGCGCCTGATGCCGCTCACCGCGAGCCTGGCGCCAGTGCCACCACCGCCTCGGGTGTGGCAGCGCATCGAA
>JACMKJ010000455.1 GCA_014380155.1 Rhizobacter sp.
GGCCGGCGACCGCATCTCGGTGGCGGCCGAAGGCACCGACGTGGCGCCCGGCCGGCCACGCATCGACGGCACGGTGCTGGGCCTAGAGTTCGTCGGCTCGACGCAGACGGTGTTTGTCGAGGTGGCGGGGGCGGGCGAGTTTCGTGTGCAGAAGCAGCAGCACGAGATCGAGTCCCTGGGCCTGGTGCCCGGCCGGCGTGTCAGCCTGAGCTGGGACCCGCGGCATGCGTGGCTGCTGCCGCAAGCCGCTTGACGAGGAGCAACGACCATGTACGAACCCGCTTTCATGGCACGCGCGATTGCGCTGTCGCAGCAGGCGTTGAGCACGCCTGGCACCGAGCCTTTTGGCGCCGTGGTGGTGAAGAACAGTTGCCTGGTCGGCGAGGGTTTCAACCATTCGCGCGCCCACTTCGACCCCACCTCGCACGGCGAGGTCGAGGCGATTCGCGATGCATGCCGCCGGCTCGAAACCGTCGACCTCTCGGGTTGCGAGCTCTACACCTCGTGCGAGCCCTGCGCGCTGTGCGTGGCGGCCATGCACGTCGCAGGCATCGAGCGGCTGTATTACGCCGCTTCGTTGGCGCAGTCGGGTGAAGCCATCGAAGGGCTCACCGCCGAACAACGCCACCCGATCGACTGCGACGTGCTGCGCGCCGAATGCGGCAACCTGGTCGGCGAGCGCCGAATGCCGGCCGAGCAACAGATGGCGCCCGAGGCCATCGCGGTGATCAAGGCCTGGGCGAACCAGCGGGCCTGAACGTTACAGACCGAGTTCGCTCAGGCTTGCGTGCTCATCGGGCCGGCGACCGAGCGGCCAGTGGAAGAGTCGATCACCCGGCTGGATCGGCAGGTCGTTGATGCTGGCGTAGCGACGCATCATCAGGCCGTGCTCGTTGAACTCCCAGTTTTCGTTGCCGTAGCTGCGAAACCACTGGCCCGAGTCGTCGTGAAACTCATAGGCGAAGCGCACGCCGATGCGCGCGCCGCTGGAGGCCCACAGCTCCTTGATCAGCCGGTAGTCGAGCTCGCGCGCCCATTTGCGCTGCAAGAATTCACGCACCTGCGCACGCCCCACCGGGAACTCTGCGCGGTTGCGCCAGCGCGTGTCTTCGGTGTAGACGCCGACCACGCGGTCGGGGTCGCGCGAGTTCCAGCCGTCTTCGGCGAGACGCACCTTTTGGCGTGCGGTCTCTTCGGTGAAAGGGGGCGTGGGGGGTCGGGTTTCCATGGCACTCAATATGTCTTGTAGGGCAAGAACTTGCCCGACATCACGATGCTCACGCGGTCGCCCTTCGGGTCGGCCTCGCGCTTCAGGTCCATCTTGAAATCGATCGCGCTCATGATGCCGTCGCCGAACTCTTCATGGATCAGCTCCTTGAAGGTGGTGCCGTACACACTCACCAACTCATAGAAGCGGTAGATCAGCGGGTCGGTCGGCACGCTCGTCGGCAACGAGCCTTTGTACGGCACGACCTGCAACCACTTCTGCTCGGCGTCGCTCAAGCCGAAGATCTCTCCGACGATGCCGGCCTGCTTCGGGTCGAGCGTCATCTGGCCGAGGCAGGCGGCGGTAACCCACTCCTTGCTCAGGCCGACCTTGGTGGCCACATCCGACCACTTGATGCCCTTGGCAACTTTGGTGGTGATGATTTTTTCGGTGACGTCGAGACGGCTCATGGTGTGCTCCTCTTCATGGGTTGCGGGAAAAGTTCAGTCAGACCACACGCTGCAGCGGCACGCTGCGCGGTGGCGGCTCGGTGGTGGTTTGTTCCAGCCCTGGCTTCACTTCAGGTGGCAGCGCCGGGGCCTTGCCGTGAGACAGGTCTTTGGAGCGCGACACCAGAAAGTCGACCAGGTGGTTGCGGATCAGGTAGTACTGCGGGTCGTGGTGCAGGCTCGCACGTTGCCTGTTGCGCGGCATGGTGTTGACCACCACCTCGGCCACACGCGCCTGCGGGCCATTGCTCATCAGCAAGATCTTGTCGGCCAGCAACACGGCTTCATCGACGTCGTGCGTGATCATGAACACCGTCTGGTGGGTCTCTGCACAGATGCGCAGCAACTCGTCTTGAATCGTGCCCCGTGTCAGCGCGTCGAGGGCGCCGAACGGCTCGTCGAGCAAGAGCATCTTGGGCTGGATGGCAAACGCGCGCGCAATGCCCACACGCTGCTTCATGCCGCCCGAGAGCGCCGAGGGCTTCTTGTCGATGGCGGCGCTCAGGCCGACCATGTCGACAAACTTTTCCACCTGCACGTTGACCTGCGCCGTCGTCCAGTCGGGCCACTTGCTGCGCACCGCAAACGCGATGTTCTTGCGCACCGTGAGCCAGGGCATCAGCGCGTGGCCCTGGAACACCACGCCACGCTCCAGGCTCGGGCCGGCGACCTCGCGGCCATCCATGAACACATGGCCTTCGCTCGCATGCTCCAGGCCGGCGAGCACGTTCAGGATGGTCGTCTTGCCGCAGCCGCTGTGGCCGATGAGGCAGACGAACTCGCCGCGCTCGATGCCGAAGTTGACACTGTCGAACACCGGTTCGGCGCTGCCCGGGTAGGTCTTGGCGAGACCCTCGACCTGCAGAAACGGCTTAGTCGACATACGTCACCGCTTTCTGCAGCCGCGCGAACATGCCGTCAAGCAGCATGCCCACCACGCCGATCATCACGATGGCGAAGATCACGTTGGTGAGCGAGAGGTTGTTCCACTCGTTCCAAACGAAGTAGCCGATGCCGGTGCCACCCACCAGCATCTCGGCGGCCACGATCACCAGCCACGCGATGCCCATGCTGATGCGCATGCCGGTGAGGATGGTTGGTGCGGCGGCCGGCAAGATCACCTCGAACGCGCGGCGCATGGCGCCCACCTCCAGCGTCTTGGCCACGTTGAGCCACTCCCGGCGCACGCCGGCCACGCCGAATGCGGTGTTGATCAGCATCGGCCAGACCGAGCAGATGAAGATCACGAAGATGCCCGAGATCGACGAGTCCTTGATCGTGTACAGCGCCAGCGGCATCCAGGCCAGCGGCGAGATCGGCTTCAACACCTGGATGAACGGGTCGAGCGCGCGGTACAGCAACGGGCTCATGCCGATGACGAAGCCGAGCGGGATCGCCACCAGCGCCGCCAGGCTGAAA
>JACMKJ010000456.1 GCA_014380155.1 Rhizobacter sp.
CAGTGACGCAGGGCATGATCGTGCGCACCAAGAGCGACAAAGCCATCAAGGCACAGCAGTCGGTAATGGAGTTTTTGCTCATCAACCACCCACTGGATTGCCCGATTTGCGACCAGGGTGGTGAATGCCAGTTGCAAGACCTTGCCGTGGGCTACGGCGGCTCCAGCTCACGTTACGAAGAAGAAAAGCGTGTCGTACCCGTCAAAGATGTGGGTCCACTGGTTTCCATGCAGGAAATGAGCCGCTGCATTCATTGCACCCGCTGCGTGCGCTTTGGGCAAGAAGTGGCTGGCGTGATGGAGCTGGGCATGATCCACCGCGGCGAGCATTCCGAGATCACCACGGTGGTCGGCGAGACGATCGACTCCGAGCTGTCGGGCAACATGATCGACATCTGCCCGGTGGGCGCGCTGACCAGCAAGCCCTTCCGCTACAGCGCCCGCACCTGGGAGCTGTCGCGCCGCAAGAGCGTGAGCCCGCACGATGGCACCGGCGCCAACCTGATCGTCCAGGTCAAGAGCAACAAGGTGATGCGTGTCGTGCCGCTCGAGAACGAAGACGTCAACGAGTGCTGGCTGGCCGACCGTGACCGCTTCTCTTACGAGGCCGTCAACAGCGATGAGCGCCTGACTGCGCCGATGATCAAGCAAGGCGGTGAGTGGAAGACCGTCGACTGGACCACGGCGCTGGAGTACGTGGCCAACGGCCTGAAGCAGATCAAGGCCGACCACGGCGCCAAGAGCATCGGCGCATTGGGGTCAGCCCAAAGCACGGTGGAAGAGTTGCACCTGCTCGCGAAGCTGGTGCGTGGCCTGGGCAGCGAGAACATCGACTACCGCACGCGTCACGCTGACTTTGCCAACGTCGGTGGCGTCCGCTGGCTGGGGACGTCGATTGCCTCGTTGTCCACGCTGCAAAGCGTCCTGGTCGTCGGCTCCTTCCTGCGCAAGGATCATCCGCTGTTTGCCCAACGCATTCGGCAGGCCGCCCGCAAGGGCGCCAAGGTGCACAGCATCCATGCGGTGCAAGACGACTGGCTGATGCCTATCGCCAACAGCATCTCGGTGACGCCGAGCCAATGGGCTCAAGCCTTGGCTGAAGTGGCCTCTGCCATCGCCGGCAGCAAGGGCGTGTCGGCACCGGTCTCTGCCACGGCGGGTTCTGTGGCGCAAGCCGTTGCCGCTTCGCTGCTGTCCGGCGAGCGAAAGGCGGTGCTGCTGGGCAACGCCGCAGCGCAACACCCCCAAGCCGGCCAATTGCTGTCGCTGGCCCACTGGATCGGTGAACAGACGGGCGCCTCGGTGGGCTACCTCACCGAAGCCGGCAACACCGTGGGAGCACAACTCGTCAATGCCTTGCCCGGCAACGGCGGCTTGAATGCTGGCCAGATGTTGAGCGGTTCCTTGAAAGCCTGCGTGCTGCTGAATGTGGAACCGGCGTTCGACGTTGCCAACGCCAGCGCCGCCGTCGCGGCGCTGCAGGGCGCTGAGATGGTGATCGCTCTGACGCCGTTCAAGACGGCTGCAGTCGAAAGCGCCGACGTGCTTTTGCCCGTTTCGCCCTTCACCGAGACCTCAGGCACGTTCGTGAATGCCGCAGGCCGGGTGCAAAGTTTCCATGGTGTCGTCAAACCACTCGGCGACACCCGCCCCGCCTGGAAGGTGCTGCGTGTGCTGGGCAACCTGCTCGGCATCAAGGGCTTCGAGTTCGAAACTTCCGAAGAAGTGCGCGCCGAGGCACTCGGCGACCTGAGCACCGTGGCTTCGCGCTTGAGCAACAAGGCTTCGCCGGCAGCTGCCTCATCCCCCGCGGCCACTTCGGGCCTGGAGCGCATCGCCGACGTGCCGATCTATGCCACTGATTCTCTCGTGCGCCGCGCCACCTCGCTGCAGCTGACGGCCGATGCCAAGCCACCGGTCGCGAGCCTGCCACCTGCACTGTGGTCGCAACTCGGTTTGGCGGAAGGCGCTTCGGTGCGTGTCTCGCAAGGCGCAGCACAGGCCGTGCTGCCCGCCCATCTGGACGCCACCCTGGCCCCCACGGCCGTGCGTGTGCCGACCTCGGTATCGCTGGGCGCGATGTTCGGCCCCATCTCTGTCGAGAGGGCCTGAACATGCTCGACACCGTCAACACCTTTGGCAACGAGTTGCTGGGCGGCTTCTGGCCCACGGCCTGGTCGCTGATCAAGATCATTGCCCTGGTTGCGCCGCTGATGATCTGCGTGGCCTACCTCACGCTATGGGAGCGCAAGGCCATCGGTTGGACGCAGATCCGACCGGGCCCCAACCGTGTCGGCCCTTTCGGCTTGCTCACGCCGATCGCCGACGCGGTAAAGCTGATCTTCAAGGAGATCATTCTCCCGACCGCCGCCAACAAGAGCCTGTTCCTGCTCGGCCCCGTCATGACCATCATGCCGGCGCTGGCCGCGTGGGCGGTGGTGCCCTTCGGCCCCGACAAGGCCGTCGCCAACATCAACGCCGGCCTGCTGTTCCTGATGGCCATCACCTCGATGGAGGTCTACGGCGTGATCATTGCCGGCTGGGCCTCCAACTCGAAATACGCCTTCCTCGGCGCGCTGCGTGCCTCGGCACAGATGGTCAGCTACGAAATCGCCATGGGCTTCGCGCTGGTCATTGTGCTGATGGTGTCGGCCAGCCTGAACATGACCGACATCGTGTTGGGTCAGAACAAGGGCATGTTCGCCGGCATGGGACTGAGCTTCCTGTCGTGGAACTGGTTGCCGCTGTTCCCGATCTTCATCGTGTATTTCATCGCCGGCCTGGCCGAAACCAACCGCCACCCGTTCGATGTGGTCGAAGGCGAATCGGAAATCGTCGCCGGTCACATGATCGAGTACTCGGGCATGGCCTTCGCCATGTTCTTCCTGGCCGAGTACGCCAACATGATTCTCGTGTCGGTGCTGGCCGTGACCCTGTTCCTCGGTGGCTGGCTCGCACCGGTGTCATTCGCTGCCCTCGGCATGGAGACACCCGCCTGGATCGTTGCCACCTCCTGGTTCTGGGACTGGTTCTGGCTCTTCGGCAAGACCTTCCTGGTGGTCACCGTGTTCCTGTGGGTGCGGGCCACGTTCCCGCGCTTCCGGTACGACCAGATCATGCGCTTGGGCTGGAAGATCTTCATCCCCATCACCTTGATTTGGCTGGTGGTGGTCGGTTTGTGGATCCAGTCCCCCTGGAACATCTGGAAATAAGGCAATGCCATGAGTGCGATTGCATCCGTCAAAAACGTCCTGTCGAGCTTGATGCTCACCGAGCTGCTGAAAGGCATGGCGCTCACGGGCCGGCATTTCTTCTCGCGCACGATCACCGTGCAGTTCCCTGAAGAAAAGACGCCGCAAAGCCCACGCTTTCGTGGCCTGCATGCGCTGCGCCGTTATGAAAACGGTGAAGAGCGCTGCATCGCCTGCAAGCTGTGCGAAGCGGTATGTCCGGCGATGGCCATCACCATCGAATCGGAAGTGCGCGACGACGGCTCGCGCCGTACCACGCGCTACGACATCGACCTGACCAAGTGCATCTTCTGCGGCTTCTGCGAAGAGAGCTGCCCGGTCGACTCGATCGTCGAGACCCACATCTTCGAGTACCACGGTGAAAAGCGGGGCGACCTGTATTTCACCAAAGACATGCTGCTCGCCGTGGGCGACCGCTACGAAAAAGAAATCGCAGCCAACAAGGAGGCTGACGCGCGCTATCGCTGACGCACCTGCCCGTTCGGGCTGAGCCTGTCGAAGACCCTTCGACACGCTCAGGGCCAGCGGGGACAGGCATGAGTCGACCTTGCGCCCAAGAACAACATGGACACATCCACCGCGCTCTTCTACGTTTTTTCTGCCGTGCTGCTGGGGGCGTCGTTTCGCGTCATCACAGCACGCAGCGCGGTGCATTCCGCGCTCTTCCTCGTGCTCGCGTTTTTCTCGGCCTCCTGCGTGTGGATGCTGCTGCGAGCCGAGTTCCTGGCCATCTCGCTGGTGCTGGTGTATGTCGGCGCGGTGATGGTGCTGTTTCTCTTCGTCGTGATGATGCTCGACATCAACGTTGACGCCATGCGCGTGGGCTTCTGGAAGCACTTTCCGGTGGCCGCCGTCGTGGGCGTGATCATTGCGCTCGAGATGGCGCTGGTGTTGATCCCCGGCTTCGACTTGCGTTCGGCGCCGGTGCCCGACGCCAAGGCCATCGAGATGGGCAACACCAAGCTGCTGGGCATCCAGATGTACACCCGCTATCTGTACCCGCTGCAGATTGCTGCGGTGATCCTGCTGGTGGCCATCATTGCCGCCATCGCACTCACGCTGCGCCAGCGCAAAGACAGCAAGGCCATCGACGCCTCTGAGGCCGTCAAGGTCAAGAAAGCCGACCGCCTGCGCGTCGTGAAGATGCAGGCCGTGGTCGAGCCACCGCCTGCACCCCCAGCGCCGCCCACCGGAGAAACCAAATGAGCGCTCTGGCCTTGGGCCCCATCACGCTGGGGCACTACCTCACCCTGGGTGCAATCCTGTTCGCACTGTCGGTGATCGGCATCTTCTTGAACCGCAAAAACCTGATCGTGCTGCTGATGGCCATCGAGCTGATGCTGCTGGCCGTCAACCTCAACTTCGTGGCGTTCTCTCACTACCTGGGCGACATGGCCGGCCAGGTGTTCGTGTTCTTCATCCTCACGGTGGCCGCGGCCGAGTCGGCCATTGGTCTGGCGATCCTGGTGGTGCTGTTCCGCAACCGCTCCAACATCAATGTCGACGAGCTCGACACGCTGAAAGGCTGATGTCATGAGCGCCCCCCAACTCTCCCAAAACCTGCTGCTCGCGGTGCCCTTGGCGCCCTTGGCGGGCGCCATCATCGCTGGCTTCTTCGGCAAAGCGGTCGGTCGCCGAGGGTCCCACATCGCCACCATCCTCGGTGTGCTGATTTCATTTGTCCTGTCGGCCCTGGTGCTGAAGGATGTGATCGTCGGCGCCCGCTTCAACGCCACCATCTACGAGTGGATGGTGCTGGGTGGTCTGAAAATGGAGGTCGGCTTCCTGGTCGACGGCCTCACCGCCATGATGATGTGCGTGGTGACCTTTGTGTCGCTGATGGTGCACATCTACACCATCGGCTATATGGAAGAGGACGCTGGCTACCAGCGCTTCTTCTCCTACATCTCGCTGTTCACCTTCTCGATGCTGATGCTCGTGATGAGCAACAACTTCCTGCAGTTGTTCTTCGGCTGGGAGGCGGTCGGCCTGGTGTCTTACCTGCTGATCGGCTTCTGGTACACCAAGCCGACGGCGATCTTCGCCAACATGAAGGCCTTCCTGGTCAACCGGGTGGGCGACTTCGGCTTCATCCTGGGCATCGGCCTGGTGGTCGCGTTTGCCGGCTCGCTCAACTATGGCGACGTGTTTGCCAAGGGCGGCGAGTTGGCCAAGCTCACCTTCCCCGGCACCGAGTGGATGTTGATCACCGTGATCTGCATC
>JACMKJ010000457.1 GCA_014380155.1 Rhizobacter sp.
CGTGCTGGCCCGACGCCGCCGCAGCTGATGTGAACGCCGCCGACGCCAGCTGCCCGCGTTGCGGCGGCGCGTTCCACTGCGGCGTCAACGACCCCCTGCCCTGCGCCTGCGGGCAGTTCACGCTCTCACCCGCCTGCACGCAGATGCTGCGCTCGCAGTACGACCGCTGCGTGTGCATGGCCTGCCTCGCCCAGCTGCAGCAAACCGCACCCGTTGCAGACATAAAAAAACCGGCCCAGCCCTGAGTAGGGGCTGAGCCGGTTGTTGGTCGAACCAGACGGGTCTCGTCTACTTCGACGCCGCCGAGGCCGCGGCTTCGGGTGAAACCTCGATACCGTGCTTTTCGCCACTCATATCGATTTCACCCCCTTTGCTGAGCACCCAGAGCGTCAGTGCCGCAAAGACCACGAACCCGAGGACATATTTCCACATCGATCAGTCCTTTGCGTAAATATCGACGTCTTTGGTTTCCTTGACGAACAGCATGCCGACCACGAAGGTGATGAGGGCAAAGATGATCGGGTACCAGAGGCCGTTGTACATGTTGCCCGTCTGCGCCACGATGGCCAGGCCAGTCGCTGGCAACAGCCCGCCGAACCAGCCGTTACCAATGTGGTACGGCAAGCTCATCGAGGTGTAGCGGATGCGGGTTGGGAACATCTCCACCAGGATCGCCGCGATGGGCCCGTAGACCATGGTCACGTAGATCACGAGCAAGGTGAGGATGGCTACAACCAGCGGCTTGTTGATCTTGGCCGGGTCGGCCTTGGCCGGATAGCCGGCATCCTTGAGTGCAGCAGCGACGGCCGCCTTGAAGGCCACGTCTTTCTTCTTCGCTTCATCAGCCGGCAGGCCCGTCGAAGCGTACGACTCGATCACCTTGTCGCCAATGCTGATCTTGGCCGGGCCCGTGCCCTCGGCGTTGTCGTAGCTCACCGAGCCGGCGGACAGCACCTGCTTGGCGATGTCGCACGAGCTGGTGAACTTGACGGTGCCGGTCGGGTTGAACTGGAACGAGCACTCCTTCGAATCGGCAGTCACCACCACCTTGTTCTTGGCTTGTGCCGCGGCCAGATCGGGGTTGGCCGCTTCGGTCAGCGCCTTGAACAGCGGGAAGTAGGTCAGTGCCGCGATCAGGCAGCCGGCCATGATGATGGGCTTGCGACCGATCTTGTCCGACAGCGCACCGAAGATGATGAAGAACGGCGTGCCGAGGATCAGCGAGACGGCGATCATGATGTTGGCGGTGGCACCGTCAACCTTCAGCGCGCCCGTCAGGAAGAACAGCGCATAGAACTGGCCCGTGTACCAGACCACGGCCTGGCCCATCGTGAGGCCCACCAGGGCGATGATCACGATCTTCAGGTTCTTCCATTGGCCGAAAGATTCGGTCAGCGGTGCCTTGGAGGTCTTGCCCTCTTCCTTCATCTTCTTGAAAGCGGGCGACTCGTTCATGCTGAGGCGAATCCACACGCTGACACCCAGCAGAACCACCGACAGCAGGAATGGCACACGCCAGCCCCATTCGGCAAAGGCCGCTTCACCGATGATCGTGCGGGTGCCCAAAATCACCATCAGCGACAGGAACAAGCCCAGCGTCGCCGTGGTCTGGATCCACGAGGTGAACAGGCCGCGCTTGCCGTGCGGAGCATGCTCGGCCACGTAGGTGGCGGCACCACCGTACTCACCGCCCAGCGCCAGGCCTTGCAGCATGCGCAAGCCGATCAAGATGATGGGCGCGGCGATGCCGATCGAGTTGTAGTTGGGCAGCAGGCCGACGATGAAGGTCGCCAAGCCCATGATCAAGATGGTCACCAGGAAGGTGTACTTGCGACCGATCATGTCGCCCAAACGGCCGAACACCAGTGCGCCGAACGGCCGCACGATGAAGCCGGCGGCAAACGCCAGCAGCGAGAAGATCGTGCGCGACGCGGGGTCGAGCGCCGAGAAGAACTGGTTGCCGATGATGACGGCGAGCGTGCCGTACAGGTAGAAGTCGTACCACTCGAATACGGTTCCTAGCGAAGAGGCGAAAATCACCTTCTTCTCTTCTCCCGTCATGGGTCGGTCTGCGATTGCAGTAGCCATATCTGGA
>JACMKJ010000458.1 GCA_014380155.1 Rhizobacter sp.
GACGGCCGACGAAAGCCTGGTGGTGATCCGCTTCGCCAATCCGAAAGGCATCGACATGCCCTACCTGCTGAGCATGCTGCACGACTCGTTCATGTCACGCGCAAACACGCTGGTCGTGCCGGGCGGCAAGATGGAGCTGGCCATGCAACTGATCTTCACGCCGATGATCATGCGGCTGGTGGAGCGGCGCCGAAAGGCGCTGCAAAGCTGAGGGCCTGTCCCTGAACGAGATGGCACTGCTCCCGCCCGACCACCCCGAACGACTGGCGCTGGCCGACGAGGTGCATGCGCGCCCGCCCGAGCCGCTGCAGACGCCCTCGCGCGCCACCTACGTGGCCGTGCTGGTGGAACCCGCTGACCGCGAGCGAGAGCTGGCGCACCTGGCCCGACTGTGCGAGCAGCACGACGTGCCGCTGCCGATGCCCGGAGCCAGCCACTTCGTCGCGACGCTCGGAGGCCTGCGCCTCAAGTGGGAGCGCCACGGCGAGTTCTCGGGCTACACCTTCTTCAGCACCGGGCTCGGCTCGCAGCCGTACAGCGAGCCGCCCACGTCGCTGCTGCCAGCGGGCTGGCTGGCGACCATCCCCGGGGCGAGTGTGGCGGCCGTGCACGCGGAGCTGATGCAGGCCGAGGGCGACGGCACGCCCGATGCGGCCACGCTGGCGCTGCACTTCAACGGCAACATCGTGATGGGCGCAGAGATCGGCGACGGCACGGGCCTCGCGTTCACCGACTTTCGCATTCACGAAGACGGCTGCGCGCACATGCTGGTGGTAAACCGCAGCTTCACGCAGCGCCAGGCCGGCCGCATGCTGCAGCGACTGTTCGAGATCGAGGCCTACCGCATGATGTCTTTGCTGGCGCTGCCGATCGCGCGCCGCCAGCAGCCGCGCACCGTGGCCGTCGAAAAGGCGCTCGCCGCCCTCACCGAAGACATCGCACGCGAGCACCGCAGCAGCCATGACGAAACCTTGCTGCACGAGCTCACTCGCCTGGCCGCCGAGGTCGAGAGCGGCCTGGCGGCGAGCCAGTTTCGGTTTGGCGCCTGCCGCGCCTACTTCGAGCTGGTGACACGGCGCATTGCCGAGCTGCGCGAGACCCGCATCCCCGGCGTGCAGACCATCGAAGAGTTCATGGCGCGGCGCTTCACCCCGGCGGTGGCCACCTGCAACACCGTGTCACAGCGCCTGCACGACCTGTCAGAGCGGGTGGCGCAGGCGAGCAACCTGCTCTCTACCCGCGTGGGCATTGCGCGCGAGCGCCAGAACCAGGCCCTGCTCGGCTCGATGGACCGCCGCGCCCGCCTGCAGCTGCGCCTGCAGCAAACGGTCGAAGGCCTGTCGGTCGCCGCCATCGTCTACTACGTGGCCGGCCTCGCGGGCTATGGCGCCAAGGCGCTCAAGGCGGCGGGCGTGCCGATCCACCCCGACGTGGCGGTGGGCATCGTGGTGCCGGTGGCCGCGTTGGTGGTGATGCTCGCGGTGCGGCGCATTCACCGGCGCATTG
This sequence comes from Rhizobacter sp., assembly GCA_014380155.1. GTDB lineage: Bacteria > Pseudomonadota > Gammaproteobacteria > Burkholderiales > Burkholderiaceae_C > Rhizobacter. The sequence goes on from JACMKJ010000458.1 coordinate 1,507, forward strand.
CGCGCGACGAGAGCGAGGCGGAGCTCAGAGGCGCCCGAACGTCGACTCGGTAGTCGGCAATGCCAGCAGGTCCGCGGAAAAAAACACGACCTGGTCGCGGCCGGCGCGTTTCGCTGAATACATGGCCAAATCGGCGTTGCGCATCAACAACTGGGTGGATTGCGCGTCTTGCGGCGAAATGCCGACGCCCACGCTGGCGGAAACTTGCACCACGTGCTCGTGAATCTGAAACGGGGTCGCCAACGCTTTGACTATCTTCTCTGCGACGGTGCGGATGTGCACAGCGTCGTGCACGTCTCGCAGGATCACGGTGAATTCGTCGCCGCCCAAGCGGGCGACCGTATCAGCCTCCCGCACGCAAGCGCGAATGCGGTCTGCTGCGAATTTCAACAACATGTCTCCCACCTCGTGACCAAAGCTGTCATTCGCTTGTTTGAACCGATCGAGGTCGATGAACAGCAGCGGAGTCACCGCACCGGTTCGAGCGGAATGCAATACAGCCTGCTCCAATCGATCAAAGAAAAGACTTCGATTCGGCAACCCGGTCAGCTCGTCAAAGTTGGCCTTTTTCCAGTTGCCCTTCTCTACAACGATTCGGCCCGTGATGTCGCGCATGGTGCCCGCGACCGCTTCCAGTTTTTGATCGTCGGTCAGCACGGGCACGAAGATGCCATCGAAAACGACCACGCTCCCACCCTGGCTCTTCAGCTCAATTTCCGCATGCAGTTTTTCGCGGCGCTTGATCACGGCTTTGACATGGCCATGCAACTCGGCGCCTGCCGGTGCCAACAGATCGGTCCATCGTTTGCCCACCACCTCTTGCGGCGACAGGTTGAAAAACTCCAGAAATGCTCGGTTGCCAAAGTTCAGCTTGGCCGCGGGATCGAAGGTGAAACTGAGATCAGGCGAGTTGGACAGGATCGTATTGAACACGCGGCTTTGCTGATCTTTTTCGGCTGAGTAACTGGTCACCGATTCCGTGATGGCCTGATCGATCGCTTCATTGAAACGAATCAGATCTTCGAATGCGGGTTTGGCCGTGGGTGTCTTTTTGATCTCTTCCTGCCACAACCGAATGACACTGGCCCTCAGAGCCCTGTACTCGGCAACTGCCGAGTTGAGCGTAAAGCCCAAAGCCAGCCGGTCGGCACCGTGGACCTTGGCCGCTGTGTGACCGTCATTGCCCGCACCGGCTCCCTTGGATTTATCCGATTTTTGTTGTGCGGATTCTGGCTGGGAGAGATCGCGCGCAATGGTCTCCAACATTTTTTTGCCGTGGTCGCGCAGCAGTTCACGATCCATTCGCTGCTCTTCTGGCACCAGGGTCGCAGCAAATGCCTCCCATTCGAGCAGGATCGGCTCGAGGTTCTTCAGGATGAATTTTGAAAAGCTGATCATTTTGACCGTGGGCGCCGTGCGCAGCCTCGAACGCACAGCGCCAAACGCGCTGGACAGGAGGCTCACAAACACCGTACGACCAGCGAACCGAACCGTCTGTTCGGTGGCGCACTCCCGCCAGCCCAACTTCAACCCACTTTGCGCTCTCCCCGGCCCGGGCACTGCAAGAAGAGCCGTGACAGCGCGTGCGTCAGCGCCGCACGCTCACCGCCGTCGGTGGCCTGCAGGCCGGCCATCGGCCCGTGCAGCATCTTCTGCGTGATGCCACGCGACAAGGCCTCGAGCACGGCGTCGATGTCTTCACCTTTGGCGAGCAGCTTGCGCGCCCGCTGCAGCTCGGCAGCGCGCCAGGTTTCGGCCTGGGTCTGCAGGGCCTGGATCAACGGCACGGTGTCGCGTGTGCCGAGCCAGCGCACAAAATCTTGCACGCCCGACTCGATGATGCTTTCGGCCTGGCCTACCGCGGCGTGGCGCTTGTCACTGCCGGCCTGCACGATCTGCGCAAGGTCGTCGAGCGTGTAGACATAAGCGTCTGCCAGCGCCGCGACCTCGGGCTCGATGTCGCGTGGCACCGCCAGGTCGACCATCAGCATCGGCCGGCGGCGGCGCTGCTTGAGCGCACGCTCCACGGCGCCCAGGCCGATCACCGGCAGCGGGCTGGCGGTGCACGACACCACCACGTCGAACTCGGCCAGGCGCGACATGGCGGTGGTCAGACCCATCGCCTCGGCCTTGAAGTGCGCGGCGAGCGCTTCGCCGCGTGCAAGGTTGCGGTTGCCGATGGCCAGCAGCTTGGGCGAGCGCCCCGCCAGGTGGGCGAGCACCGGGGCCGCCATGTCGCCGGCGCCGAGCACCAGCACCTTCAGCTCGCCGAAGTCTTCGAACAACTGCGTTGCCAGCCGCACGATGGCGGCCGCCAGGCTCACGGTGTGCATGCCGATCTCGGTGCCGCTGCGCACCTCTTTGGCCACCGCAAACGAACGCTGGAACAACTGGTGCAGCGTGCTGCCGAGCGTGCCGGCGGTGTCGGCCGATCGCACCGCCTGCTTGAGCTGCCCGAGGATCTGCGTCTCGCCCACCACCATTGACGACAAGCCGCTGGCCAGCCTGAAGGTGTGGCGCGCGGCGCCAGCGTCTTCGAGCACGTAGAAGTGGCGTTGCAGCTCCTGGGCCGCCATGCCGCCCGACTCGGCCAGCCAGCCGAGCGCCTGCTCGGCCATGGACGCGGAGTCGGTGCTGTCGCTGCCGACGTAGAGCTCGGTGCGGTTGCAGGTGGAGACGATGGCCACCTCGGTCGCCCGCTTCAGACGGCCGCTCACGGCGCGCAGCGTGGGCACCAGTTTTTCGCCGGGGAATGCAAAACGCCCGCGCACGTCGAGCGGCGCGGTGGTGTGGTTCAGGCCCAAGGCGATGACGCTCATGCAAGGCTCCGACGATGGGCCGTCGCGGCGCGTACGCCGCGACGCCAGCGCAACCAGAGGTCGGTGCCGTGGGCGAGCCCGGCGGCCACGAGAAACAGCGCAACCCATGCAATGCCTGCATCGTGCGCGAGGCAGCGCAGGGCGAGCATGAGGTAGAGGCCCGAGGCCATGTTGAGTGCGAAGTCGCGCAGGGCGACGCCCTTGCCCGTGATGCGGTGATAGACCGCCAGGGCCACGCCTTCGACCAGCGTGAACCCGATCACGAGGTCGATCAGCAGCGCGATGAGTGAACTGTCGTTCATGCGTTCACCTCAGGCCGAGCCGAACGGCCCGTTGAGCTTGACCGTCTGCCAGTTCAACGCCGCCGCGATGGTCACCCACACCAGGTAAGGCGCAAGCAGCCAGGCAGCGAGTTTGGCAAAGCGTGAAAGCAGCAGCATCAGCGCGAGCACCGACAGCCACAACACCGGCACTTCGAGCAGCGACCAGTCGGGCCGGTGCAGGCGAAAGAACAGCAGGCTCCACAGCACGTTGAGAAAGCCGTTGGCCGCAAACAGCATCAGCATCCATTCGCGCTGCGCGCTGGAGGGCGCGCGCCGCCAGCCGATCACACCGGCCGTGGCGGCGAGCGCGAAGAGGGTCGTCCAGATGGGGCCGAAAGCCCAGTCGGGCGGCTTCCACGCGGGCTGCTTGAGGTTGACGTACCAGGGGCCGAGGTCGGTCATCAGCCCACCCAGCACGGCGACGCAAAGCGCCGAGCCTGCCGCGATGACGATGGGCCGCCAGCGGCTCATACACGCGCCAGCCCGAACAGGTGGGCCAGGTCCTTGAAGAAGATGCGCACATGGGCCATGGGCTTCTTGCGCGCGAGCTCCTTGTTCATGTACGACTCGAAGGTGAGTTGCTGCACGTCGCGGTCTTTGCAGATGGCGACGAAGCGCTCGCGCAACCGGTCGCTCGAGTACCAGAACCACTGCATGATGCCGAGCACGCGGAACACTGTGCCGTGCGCTTTCATGAAGCGCTTGCGGGCGCCCGCGAGCGCGCTCACCCGGCCGGTCGCGAGCAGCAACTCGACCGCTTCGGCCGCGAGCCGCCCACCGTACATCGCGTAGTAGAGGCCCTCGCCCGAGGCGGGCGCGACCACGCCGGCCGCATCGCCGGCCAGAACCACGTCGCGGCCGTTGTCCCAGCGCGCAAGCGGCTTCATGGGCAGCGGTGCACCTTCACGCCGCAAGGTTTGCGCCCCGGCAAGGCCGGCCGAC
>JACMKJ010000459.1 GCA_014380155.1 Rhizobacter sp.
AGCCGGTCGCTGCGCAGCATCAGCGCGTGGTGCGCACGCATCACACCGCTGGCGGCGGCCACGCGCATGCGCTCGACAGCGCTGGTGAACACCGTCGACGCCGCCATGCCGGCCGCCTGGTCGAGGCGCTGGGTGATCACCTGGCCGGCACGCACCGAGTCGGCCAGGTCGGGGTTGTGCAGCGTCTGGCGCAGACCTTCGGCCGCGAGCTGCGCGTCGTTGGCGAGCGTCATGCTGCGCAGCACCAAGGTGTCGGCGGACAGGTCGACCTCGTCCCAAGGCGCCAGCGAGGCGAGCATGAGCACCGCAGGGCGCGGGTCGGCCAAGGCCGCGCCTACCACCAGGTCGGGCAACGCGCTCATGGCCTCGTGGCTGGCGGCGAGCGCGGCTTCGCACACGCTCTCGGTGGTGGCATAGGGCAGGTGCGGGCTGATCTTCAGCTCGGCCTGCATGCGCGCGGTGTAGACGGCAGCGGCCACGTTGGCGAATGCCGCTTCGATCACACCGGCATGCGCATCGCGCACACCGCGGCCGGCTTGTGCGATGCCGTTCAGCTCGTTGCCGATCTCGCCGACTCTCGCATCGAGTTGCTCTTGCAGCGTGTTCAGTTCGTTGCCCTGAAACAGCGGCGGCAGGTCGGCTCCGCGCGACGGCGGCCACGAGGGCACGGCGGGTGTCGACGGCGCCTGCCCGAACGGGTCGGATGCATTGCCGCCCCTCACCGCCCCAGCGACCAGGTTGACCACGCGCGAAGTCGAGGTCGCGTTGTCACCCAGCGTGCGCAGAAAAGGTTGGATGCCGCCCACCGCGGTGTCAACCAGCCAGCGCATCGGCTCCATCACCCGCTCGCTGACCACCCCCACCGCGCCGGGCACCAGCTTCAAGGCCTCGATGCTCGAGCGGCCCACCGCGCCCGGCAAGGAGGCCGCGCGCTGCGCCAGCTCACCTGCGCTCAAGCCCAGCGTGCCCATCGAGGTGAGCCCCTGTCGTGCCACCGCCATGGCATCGGCCTGCAGGCCTTCGAGCAAGGCCTCGGCGGCAACCAGTGCCGGCACGTGAGCCACGATTTGCGCACCGCCGACGCTGCCCGGGCCGAAGATGTCGAACTGCGGCCACTCGCGGCGCTGCGCCTGCGTGAGCTGGCGACGGCTCTCGAGCCCCAGGTAGGCGGCCTTGTACTCGTCGCTCATGCTCGACCAGTCGGGCGCGTTGTGGCCGAAGACGGCGGCGCGCTGGCGCAGCGCATAAACGGTGGGCGCTGCGGCCGGGTGCACGAGCGGGCTCACCGAGCCGAGCGGCTCCTGCCAGGCCACACGCGTGCGGTTGCCGTCGGCATCGGGCTGCACGGCGCTCAGCTGGCGCAGGTCCCAGCGCTCACTGCCGGTGTTGGCCTGGAACTCAGCGCCGACGAAGAGCAGCGCATCACCCACCTTGAGCTGGGTGTCGAGGCCGAGCAACCAGGTATGGGTGGCGCCGAAGCCGGGCAGCACGTCGTCATCGGGCAGCGCGCGCATGGCATTCCACTCGGGCCGCGCGGCGAGCGGCTCCACCGTCTCGAAGATCTGCGGCTTCTCGTCGGGCCCCGGCACGCTTTGCACCTTCAGGCCGGCGGCGAGCGTGAGCTCGGTAGGGATGCCGGTGACGAAGGCACCCGGCTCGGGCGGTAAATTGGGCGGCGGTGTGCGCGGCGACTCGAGTGCAAAGGCGAGCCAGGTCTCGGCCGCGGCACCGGGGCGCAGGCGGTAGCCGATGAGCTTGCCCATCTCTTGCAAGGAGACACGCTCGGTGGCGGTGCGCAGGTAGGACTCGTTGGCCAGTCGCTCCTGATAAAAACTCAGCACGTCGGCCGCGCAGGCCACCGCGTCGATCAGGCCCAGCGTGTAGTCGTCGGCATTGCGCGTGCGCAGGCCGGCGAGTGCGGGGTAGCGAGACGATGACAAGCCAGCGAGCAAGCTCTCCTTGAACTGCGGGTAGCTGCCGATGCGGTAGCTCAGCGCGCTGAGACCCGGGCGGTTGTTCACGCCCAGCGGCGTGCTCGGCGCCACGCCCTCGCAGGCGCCACACACCTCGACCGGCGCATCCCTCTTCGGCGAGCAGCTCATTGGCCACCTCCTGCTTCGATCACCAGCCGCCCGCGTTCGCGGAAGTTCGGGTTGTTGGCCAGCTGCGCAATCTCCAGCGCACCGATGGCAATCACACCCTCGCTCAGCGAGGCGGCATCGGGTGCGGCCAGCCGCTGGAACCTCTGTGCCCACACCGCTTCCACGCCCTCCACCGCCTGCGCCGCCGCGACGATGCGGCTCAGGTACACCGGCTGGGC
>JACMKJ010000460.1 GCA_014380155.1 Rhizobacter sp.
CCGCGCCAGTGCCGACCACGGCTTGCGCCTGCCCGGCACCGAGATCGCGCCTGGCCATGGCGATGCACAACGCAAACGCTGCCTGGAGGCCCTGGCGCTATGGCAGTGAGCTGGCGTCATCTGCCACGCGAGGCCCGTGACACCCTGTTCCTGCTGGTGGTGATCGCCTGGACGGTCATGCCCCACCTGTCCAACGTGCCGGTGTGGTGTGGCGTGCTGACGGCAGCGGTGCTGCTGTGGCGGGCCTACCTGGCGCTCAACAACGCGCCCTTGCCGAGACGCTGGGTGCTGGTGGTCGTGTTGGGGCTGGCGGCCGGGCTCACCTTGTGGTCGTTCAAGACACTGCTCGGCAAGGAGCCGGGTGTGACCCTGGCCGTGGTGCTGATGGGGCTCAAGACACTCGAGCTGCGCGCCCGGCGCGACGCCTTCGTGGTGTTCTTCCTCGGCTTCTTCCTCGTGCTCACCCATTTCCTGTTCTCGCAGTCGCTGGCGGTTGCCGCCGCCATGCTGGCATCGGTGTGGGGCCTGTTGACAGCGCTCGTGCTGGCCCACATGCCCGTCGGCCAGCCCAGCCTGCGCAAGGCCGGCACGCTTGCGCTGCGCACCGCTTTGCTGGGTGCACCGATCATGGTGATGCTCTTTGTGCTGTTTCCACGCATCGGCCCGCTGTGGGGTGTGCCGCAAGACGCGGGGGGCAAGACCGGCCTGTCCAACAGCATGCGCATGGGCACGATGGCCCAGATCGCGCAAGACGACCGCATCGCGATGCGCATCAAGTTCGAAGGCGCTGTGCCGCCGCCCCAGGCGATGTATTTCCGCGGCCCGGTGTTCGCTCGGTTTGATGGAAAGACATGGAACCCGAGCTACACCTCGTCCACACCCGCCAGGACCGAGTTGCGCCTGAGCAGCCCTGCGCTGCGCTACGAGGTGACCCTCGAGCCCCTGCGCCTGCCCCTGCTGCCCGTGCTCGATGTGACGACCGAGATCGGCGCCATCGATGGCCTTCAGACCTACCGTCGCGAAGATCTGGTGTGGGAGGTCACCCGGCCCATTCACGAGCGCTTGCGCTTCAGCGCCACCGCCCACATCGGTTTCGCGCATGGGCCCCTGCAGCGTGCGCTGCCGCTCAAGGAAAACGTGGCCCTGCCGCTGGGCTACAACCCGGGCACGCTGGCCTGGGCACGCCAGCTCGGTGACGACCCCCGCTACGCCAACGCCGACGCGCAGGCCCTGGCGCAGGCGGTGATGCAGCACATCCGCACGGGCGGCTTCACCTACACACTGGAGCCGGGCGTGTACGGCGAAGCCAAACCGATGGGCGCCATCGACGAGTTCTGGCTGGACCGCAAAGAAGGCTTCTGCGAGCACTTCGCCGCCGCCTTCGTGGTCATCATGCGGGCGCTCGGCGTGCCGGCACGCGTGGTCACCGGCTTCCAGGGCACCGACCCCTTTCCGGTTGATGGCTACTACATCGTGCGCCAGAGTTCCGCCCATGCCTGGGCCGAATACTGGCAAGAGGGCAAGGGCTGGATCCGCGCCGACCCCACCGCCGCCGTGGCCCCCGACCGCATCGTGCGCAGCCGCAACCTGGCTCCCGAACCTGGTTTTATGGCTGGAGCAATCGCCAGCGTCAACCCGCAGTTGCTGGCGCAGATGCGTGCCGCCTGGGAGGCGCTCGACAACCGCTGGAACCAGTGGGTGCTGAACTACTCGCGCGGCCAGCAGCTCGACCTCATGAAAAGGCTCGGCTACAACTCACCGAGCTGGCAAGACGTGGCCTTCCTGCTGATCGGCGCCCTGAGCGGTCTGGCCCTGCTGGGCGCCGCCTGGGCCTGGTGGGACCACCACCGGCAAGACCCCTGGCAGCGGCAGTCCCAAAAGCTGCGCCGCGCCTTGCACAAGCTGGGGCTGGAGGCCCTGGCATACGAGCCGCCACGCGCCCTGGCGGCGCAGGTGCGGCAACGCTTCGGCCCGCAAGGCGAGGCGCTCTCGCGCTTGCTGCAAACCCTGGAGCAGCAGCGCTATGGCCGCGCGCCTCTCAAGCGGCCTTCCGCCGACTGGCTGCGCGAGCTTGTCCGCGAAGCCCGCCACTTGAGGCGTGTGGCGAAACCCCCGGCTCGATAATGCGAGCCATGCCCTGGTTCACCACTGTTCTGCGTTCTATCGCCCTTGCCCTGTTGATCACCACGGCCCACGCCCAGGCCACCAAGAACGACAGCGCACCCGACCTCATCACCTACGGGCAACGCGAAGACGTGATGCGTTTTGGCACCGAGCTGGCCGAGCGCCACGGCCTTGATGCAGGCTGGGTGAAGTCGCTGCTGGCAGAGGCCCGCTACGTGCCCAACGTGGCCAAATTCATCATGCCGCCGCCCAATGGCACGGCCAAGAATTGGGCCGCCTATCGCTCGCGATTCGTCGAGCCACTGCGCATCAAGAGCGGCATGGCCTTCTGGCGCGACAACGAAAAGTGGCTGCAACGCGCCGAAGAGATGTATGGCGTGCCGCCCGAGATCATCGTCGGCGTGGTCGGCGTGGAAACCATCTACGGCCGCCAGATGGGCAACTTCCGCGTGATCGACGCGCTGGCCACCTTGTCGTTCGATTTCCCCACCGGCCGCAAGGACCGCAGCGCCTTCTTTCGCAGCGAGCTCGAGCAATTCTTCGTGCTGGCCCGCAGCGAAGGCGCCGACCCGCTCAAGCTCAAAGGCAGTTATGCCGGCGCCATGGGCATGGGCCAGTTCATGCCCAGCAGCTGGAACAAGTACGCGGTCGACTTCGACGGCGATGGCCGTGTCGACCTGCACACCAGCGCGGCCGACGTGATCGGCAGCATCGCGCACTACTTCGCCGAGTTCGGCTGGCAACGTGGCATGCCCACGCGCTTTGACGTGGCCGTGCCCGTGGAGGCCGTCGACCGTGCCGTGCTGCTGGGGCCCGATATCCTGCCCACCTTCACCGCCCAGCAGTTCGCCGAAAAGGGCGCGGGCCTGCCGGCGGCGGCTCGCGAGTTCACCGGCCCGCTCGCGCTCGTCGAGCTGCAAAACGGCGACGCGGCACCGAGCTACGTGGCCGGCACCGCCAACTTCTACGCCATCACCCGCTACAACTGGTCGAGCTACTACGCCATGGCGGTGATCGATCTCGGCGAAGCCATCGCGTTGATTCGCAAGCGGGTCGACCGCTGAGGCGACCGCTACGTCCTTGCAACGCGCATCAGGCGTCGTTGTGTCGTTGCACCGCGGGGGCTGGTGGATCTTGCGGCCAGGCGTCGAGCGGCAGGTCTTCGATCACTTCCAGCCCGTTCAACAGCTCCCAGCTGGAATCGCTCCAGCTGACGACGGCAGCCCGTTCGGCCTGCGCTGCACCCACTCGGCGGATATCGAACCCATCGGTCGTTTTCATCTGAAAACTCATTGTTGCCATTGCTCGCTCCCTTGTTTTGGCTTTGCACAGTCTGCGCAAGCCGGGTTAGCGAAACCATCCCACCGTTGGGTTGAACCATAGGCGCGCGGGGCCCCCATAAGAATCCCGCAGGTCGAGGGCCTGCTTTCCGGGGGTGTGATTTATTGGCGCTTTTTCAAGCGGGGATCACGCTCACCGAGACATCCATGTCCTGCGTGCCACCGCCGAGGATGACCCCGCGCAGCGGTACCACGTCGGCAAAGTCCGATCCCCATGCCAGCGTGATGTAGCGGCTGTCGGCCAACTGGTCGTTGGTGGGGTCGAACTCGACCCAGCCGCACTCAGGCGAGTAGGCCGCCACCCAGGCGTGAGACGCGTCCACGCCCATCAACCGGGGCTGGCCTTCGGGTGGATCGGTGAGCAAGTAGCCCGACACGTAGCGCGCCGGCAGGCCGTGGCCGCGCAAGCAGGCGAGCATCAGGTGGGCGAAGTCCTGGCAAACGCCCCGGCGCTGGTACAGCACTTCATCGACCGAGGTACTGACCGTGGTCGCCCCGGGGTCGAACTCGAAGTCGGCGTGAATGCGCTGCATCAACTCGGTCACCGACTCCAGCCAGTCGCGCCCTGGCTTCAACGACTCCAGCGCATACATGCGGGCGCCTTCGGACAGCGGCACCAGCAGCGTCGGCTCGCACATGCGCGCGGGGATCAGCTCGTCGAGCTCGGGCTGCTGACGCACGGTGTCACGCACGCTTTCCCAGGCCACGAAGGGCGCATCGTCAACCGGCGGGCGGTCGGCCACTTCCACACTGCACTGCATGCGCACCCGCAGCATGCGGTGCGCTCCGTGCAGCCCGAAGTGGGTGACGCTGTTGCCGAAGCTGTCGGGTGCTTCGTGGCGCTCGTCGGGCGGCGGGTCGATCTGGATCGCGCACGACAACAGCCGCTGCCACGGCAGTTGGCGCGGCGTCAGGCGGGCGAGTTGCCACGATTGCGAAACCGGCGCCGCGTACACATAACGCGTTTCGTGCTCGACGGTGTAGCGCTGCCCCGGGCTCCGGCGGCCACCTTGGCTCTGGGTTTGCGTTTGCATCGTGCTCACGCCACCAGAGACAGCACGCTGCGCGAATCGGCGTGCGAGAAGAACTTGAGCGTGAGTTCGTCCGACACGGTTCGTGCGGCGTCTTGGAGCTGCACCAGCAGAGCGGCCAGCTTTTCGCTCTCGGGGTGCAGGTCTTCAGCCTTCAAAGACAGCAGCGCCGCCTGCACCGGCGCCAGCACGTCGCCGGCAAAGCGGCCGTGCGCACGCTCCAGCTTGTCGACGTATTCGACCAGGCCCTTGACCTGGAATGCCACCGAGCGTGGGTTGGTGTCGTCGCGCATCAGCAGATCGAGCACCGGCAGCCACTCCGGCGCCACCAGATAGCGCGAGCGGTAGGTGACGGTCGAGTCGGCCAACTCCAGCAGCCACTCCAGCCCACCCGCACGGCCTTCTTTGATGGCCACCTGCAAGGCGTTGCACAGGCTCGTCAAACGCTCGATGCGACGCCCGATCGACAAGAAGCGCCAACCGGTGCCGCGGGTCATGCCGTCGAGCACGTAGCCCGACAGCGTCATCATCGACGTCACCGCGCGGTCGAGCCAGCCCAGGGCCAGCGGCAAGGAGCTGCCGCGCTGGAACACCGGGTCGGCAATCAAGCGGTTCAGCGTGCGCCAGTTGTCGGCCGACATGCGGTCGCGCATGTTGAACGCCACACGAGACAGCTGGCGCAGCCGCTGGCTGAGGCCTTCCTCCGGGTGGGTGGCGGCACGCAGCAACTCGGTGCCGGGGTTGTCGGATGAATCGATCAGCCCGAGACGCCGCGCCAGCGCGAGCACCGGCACCAAGCCGTCGGACAAATCATCGGCATTGGCATCCACATTGCCCAGCACGCTGGCGATGGCGACCCGGAGCAAGCGCGCCGCGCCATCGCAGCGCTCGCCGTAGCGGCCGAACCAGAACAGGTTTTCAGCGGCGCGCGAGGGCACGTTGCCGCGCGCGGTGACCAGGTCGTCGGCCGAGACAGTGCTGGAGAGCAGCGAGAACGAGGCGTTCACCGGCCCGTCCGACAGCACCCAGGTGTCTTTGGAGCCGCCGCCCCGCTGCATGGCGATCACGCGCGACTCGCCGTCGCCTGCCACGCGGGTCAAGCCGCCGGGCATCACGCGGTAGCCATTCGGCGTGGCCACGGCAAACACCCGCAGGCCAACGGTGCGTGCGCTCAGGTGGTTGCCTCTCAGCTCGGGGCCGCGCTCCAGCACCGGCGCCTGCGACACATGCACCCACTCTTGCGCCACGTAGCGCTGCGGCCGCGACGCCACGCGCGCCTTCAGCAGCACACGCTCGTCGTGGGACAGGTCGGCGCCGAACACCGCAGGCTCACGCGCCGAACGATCGAGCGGCTTGATGATGATCTTATCGAGCCGCTTCCAGGCGTCGGTGAAGGCCGCCGGCTCACCCAGCCACCAGGTGGCCACCGAGGGCAGCAGGAGCTTTTCACCCAACAATTGTTCGCTCAGCTTGGGCAGGTAGCCGAGCAAGGCGCCCGATTCCAGCACGCCCGAGCCCAGCGCATTGGCCAGCATCACCGTGCCGCGGCGTGCGCAGTCAGTGAGGCCGGCGACACCGAGTGCGGAGTTGGAGCGCAGCTCCAGCGGGTCGCAATAGTCATCGTCTTGGCGGCGCAAGATGGCATGCACGCGCTTCAGGCCTTCGACGGTTTTCATCCACACGCGGCCATCGCGCACGGTGAGGTCGCTGCCCTCGACCAGGGTGAAGCCGAGGTAGCGCGCCAGCAAGGCGTGCTCGAAATAGGTTTCGTTGTACGGCCCTGGCGTGAGCAGCGCAATCAGCGGCGGCCCATCGCCTTTGGGAGCCCAGCGCAACAGCGATTCGCGCAGGTTGGAGAAAAACGAAGCCAGGTGCTGCACGTGCAGCTCGCGAAACAGCTGCGGGAACACACGCGACACCACCAAGCGGTTTTCCAGCGCGTAACCGGCGCCCGACGGCGCCTGCGTGCGGTCGCTCACCACCCACCAGCGGCCATCGGGCGAGCGCGCCAGGTCGGCTGCGTAGTTGAATAGGTGCACGCCACTCGGCGGGCGAATGCCCTGAACCTGGTGCAGGAAGCCGCTGTGACCAAAGATCACCGAGGGCGGAATGGCGCCGCTCTTGAGCAGCTTCTGCTCGCCGTAGATGTCGGCCAGCACCTGGTTGAGCAACTCGGCGCGCTGAGCGATGCCGGCTTCGATCTCTTCCCATTCGCTGGCCGAGAGCAGAAGCGGCAGCGGGTCGACTTCCCAGGGGCGGTCAGCGCCCTTTGGGTCGGCGTAGACGTTGTAGGTGATGCCGTTCTCGCGGATCTGCCGCTCCATCAGCGCGAGGCTGTCGGCCACCCCCGGGCCTTCGCGCTCGGCGAGCGAGCGCAGGAACGCGTCCCAGTGCGGGCGCGGCTCACCTGGCGCCGCCAGCAGCTCGTCGTAACGGTCATCGGGCGCGGCGTAGCCGGAGAGCAGCTTTCTCAGCATGGACGGGGGGAGATGCAAGGAGTCACTGCCAGATTCTCGCGGATCGGAGCCGAGGGCCCACCGACCACCCGCGTCGGCAGGCAAAAGCAATACGCGAGCCCGGGGCGCACTAGGCGCTCTGAAGCGAGGACAAGGCCTTCGCGATGCGGTGCCGCTGCACCTTGGTCTTGGGCACGGGGAAGTCGAACCATGAGCGCACGTCTTCTTCCAACCCGATGCCGTGCATGAAGTTGTAGAGCGCCTTTTTCAGCCCCACACCGAGGGCATCGTGGTCGGTGCCGGTGGGGTCGATGAAGCCGATGTCGTTCTTGGCGAAAGAGACCGGTGGCAAGGGCTGCAGCGTCACGCCGTACTCCTCAGGGTTCTTGCCCACGGGTGAGTGCACCGTGCAGGCAAAGCGGTGAAAGAAACCCGACTGGATGCAGCCCTGTTCGAACAGCTGACGCACGTATTCGAGCGCGTCCACCGTGTCTTGCACCGTCTGGGTGGGAAAGCCATACATCAGGTAGGCGTGCACGAGGATGCCCGCGTCGCTGAAGGCCTTGGTGACGCGTGCCACCTGCTCCACCGACACGCCTTTTTTCATCAGATCGAGCAAGCGATCCGATGCCACCTCGAGCCCACCCGAGATGGCGATGCAACCGCTGTCGGCCATCAGTTGGCACAGCTCGGGGCTGAACGACTTTTCGAAGCGGATGTTGCCCCACCACGAGATGGCGAGCTGGCGTTGGATCAACTCGGCCGAGAGCGTCTTGAGCGCCTTGGGCGGCGCGGCTTCATCGACGAAGTGAAAGCCCGTCTGCCCAGTTTCCTTGACGATGGCTTCGATGCGGTCGACGAGCGTCACAGCCGTTGCGCCTTCGTAGCGCGAGATGTAGTCGAGGCTCACGTCGCAGAAGCTGCACTTCTTCCAGTAACACCCATGGGCCACGGTGAGCTTGTTCCAGCGCCCGTCGCTCCACAGCCGGTTCATCGGGTTGAGCATGTCGAGCAGCGACAGGTAGTTGCTGAGCGGCAGGCCGTCCCAGGTGGGCGTGCCGACGTCGGCGAAGGCGATGTCTGGTTCGACCCAGTTGATGTAGCGCACGGCGCCGTCGTCTCGTACAAAGGTGCGCACCAGGCGCTGGCGCGCGCGTTTGCCTTGCAGGTGTTCCAGCAGCGCGAGCAAGGGGCGCTCGCCAGCGTCGAGCGCCAGGTAGTCGAAGAAGTCGAACACACGCGGCTCGGTGAGGTCGCGCAGCTCGGTGTTGACGAAGCCGCCACCGAGGCAGGTGACGATGCTCGCGTCATGCGCCTTGATGGCCTGGGCAATGCGAAAGGCCGCATACACCGAGCCAGGGAACGGCACCGACACCAGCACCACGCTCGGCTGGTGGCGCTTCACGGCGGCGAGCGTCAGATCGACCAGCGTGCGGTCGACGAGGTTGAAAGGCTCGGCCAAGGCCTGCGCCAGCGGGTCGAAGGTCGGCTGGCTCTGCGCCAGCGACTCGGCGTAGCGCACAAACTCGAATCGTGGGTCAACGGCGTCGCGCAGCACATCGGCCAGGTCGTTCAGGTACAGCGTGGCCAGGTGGCGGGCGCGGTCTTGCATGCCCAGTGCGCCGAAGGCCCAGGCGAGCGGGTCGCCACCGTCTTCATCGACGTAGACATCGAGCGAATCGAAGCGCGCGCCTTCGGGCAGAAAGCCGCGCCCGGCAATGCGGTGACCGAGCGTCGGGTCACGCCCTTGCAGAAACGAAATCGTCGGCCCGATGGTCGCGAGGTAGCGGTCCACCTGATCCATGAACGCCTGAACCAGCGGCGTGCGCGCGGCGAGTGGCTGAGCCGCGATGTGCTCACGCACCTGCAGCAGCCCCTCGTTTGACAAGAGCTTGAGCACCAAGGCCAGCGCCAGGTCTTCTTGCACCGCCTCCACCCCACGCGAGCGCAAGAAACCGGTGAGGTAGGCGGTGGAGGGGTAAGGCGTGTTGAGCTGCGTCATCGGCGGGATGAGCGACAGCACACGCGGGGAGGCAATCGACATGGCCCCGAGTCTGCCATGCACACCCTGCCCACCGTACAGTGCGGCGATGCAAGACGACACCCATTTCTACGAACCGCGCCTGGGCCACAGCCTGCCGCACGACCCGTTCAACGCCATCGTCGGCCCGCGCCCGATCGGTTGGATCTCGTCGCACGACGCGCATGGCGTGCTGAACCTCGCGCCTTACAGCTTCTTCAACGCCTTCAACTACACGCCGCCCTTGGTGGGCTTCTCGAGCATTGGCGACAAGGACACGGTGCGCAATGCGCGCCAGACTGGCGAGTTCGCCTGGAACCTGGCCACGCGGCCGCTGGCCGAGGCCATGAACGCAAGCTGCGCCTCGGTGCCGCCCGAGGTGAACGAGTTCGAGCTGGCCGGGCTGACGCCGGCGGCCTCGCGTGTGATCTCGGTGCCACGCGTGGCCGAGAGCCCGGTGTCGTTCGAGTGCCGGGTGACGCAGATCATCCAGCTGCAAGGCGCCGATGGCACACCGGTGGATACCTGGCTCACCCTGGGCGAGGTGGTGGCGGTGCACATCCGCAAGGCCTTGCTGAAGGACGGCGTGTACGACACCGCCGCCGCGCAGCCCATTCTTCGCGGTGGTGGGCCAGCCGACTACTTCAGCATCGGGCCGGAACAGCTGTTTCGCATGTTCCGGCCTCGCTGAAACTCAGACCTGCGCTGCCCGCCGCAAGTCGAGCGTGAACGGGAAGTTCGGGTTGCGCTCTTCTTTGGGCACCTTCATCGCACCCGGTGTGTGCCCCACGCGGAAGAAGCGCGCCAGGCGGCGGGCTTCGGCCTCATAGGCGTTGACTGGCGCGGTGTCGTAGTTGCGCCCGCCCGGGTGGGCCACGTGGTACTGGCAGCCGCCCATCGAGCGGCTCATCCAGGTGTCGACCAGATCGAAGGTGAGCGGCGCGTGCGACGGGATGCTCGGGTGCAGCGCCGACGGGGGCGCCCAGGCCTTGTAGCGCACGGCCGCCACGAACTCGCCTACCTTGCCGGTGGGCTGCAACGGCACCACGCGGCCATTGCAGGTGAGCACGTGACGGTCGCTCACGAGGCCGCTGGCCTTGACCTGCAGGCGCTCCACCGAGGAATCGACAAAACGCACCGAACCCCCGGCACCGCCCTCCTCGCCCATCACATGCCAGGGCTCGAGTGCAAGGCGCAGCTCGAGCTCGGCCCCCATCACGCTGAAGTCACCCAAACGCGGGAAGCGGAAGTTGAGGTGCGGCGCAAACCACTCCGGCTTGATGCCATAGCCGAACTCGTTCAATTCTTCGATCACGTCGCACAGGTCTTGCCACACGAAGTGCGGCAGCATGAAGCGGTCGTGCAGCTCGGTGCCCCAGCGCTTGAGGCGCGGCGGCTGATACGGCTTCTGCCAGAAGCGCGACACCAGCGCGCGCATCAGCAGCTGCTGCGTGAGGCTCATGCGCGCATGCGGCGGCATCTCGAAGGCGCGCATTTCCAGCAAGCCCAGGCGGCCGGTCGGGCCGTCGGGCGAGTACATCTTGTCGATGCAGAACTCGGCGCGGTGGGTGTTGCCGGTGACGTCGATCAAGAGGTTGCGCAGCAGGCGGTCGATCAGCCACGGCGGGCAGGCGTTGGGGCCTTCGGCGGTCTTGCGTTGCAGCTCGGCGAAGGCAATCTCGATCTCGTAGACCGAGTCGTTGCGCGCTTCGTCGACACGCGGCGCCTGGCTGGTGGGGCCGATGAAGAGGCCCGAGAACAGGTAACTCAGCGCCGGGTGGTTGTGCCAGTAGCCCACCATGCTGGCCAGCAGGTCGGGCCGGCGCAGGAAGGGCGAGTCGGCCACCGTGGCGCCACCCAGCACGAAGTGGTTGCCGCCGCCGGTGCCGGTGTGGCGGCCGTCGACCATGAACTTCTCGGTCGACAAACGTGTTTCGTGTGCGACCTGGTAGAGGTGGGTCGTTTGCTCTACCAGTTCTTCCCAGCTGTGCGCGGGGTGGATGTTGACTTCGATCACGCCGGGGTCAGGCGTGACACGCAGCGTCGACAGTCGCGGGTCTTTAGGCGGCTCGTAGCCTTCCAGAATCACCGGCAGCTTCATCTCGGCCGCCGTGTCTTCGCAGGCTGACACCAGCTCGAGATAGTCTTCCAGCGCCGTCATCGGGGGCATGAAGACGTAGAGCCGGCCGCCTCGAGGCTCGGCGCTCATGGCGGTACGGGTGACCCAGCCGGCCGACTCGCCCGCAGCAGGCACCTTGGTCTGGGCCGTGCTCAGGCTGGCGGCCACGGTGGGGCCGCCGTTCAAGGCTGCACGCGAGCGCTCACCAAAGCCGGCCGGCGACGGGGCCACGTCGTGCGCCGCGGCAACGCCACCCTCATTGCCGCCCATGGCGTAACGCAAACGCCGGTAAGGCGGCAGCGGCACAAAGGGCTGGGTCTGGTCGGGCGGGTGCACCCAGGGCAGGTCGCTCGACTTGGCCCAGGGTTGTGAATCGAGCGGCAGGCGGTAGCCCATGGCCGAGTCGCCAGGGATCAGGTAACAGCGCTCGCTGCGCAGGAACCACGAGCCGCTTTGCCAACGCGCCACCGGCCCTGCGTTCTTCACATCAAAGCGCGCGACGGGCAGCACATGGCCCACCACCTTTTCCAGGCCCTGGGTGAAGATCTTGCGCAGGCGGTCGCGCTCCAGCTCGTCACCCAGCTTGGCGTCGAACGGGTCGACATTGGTCGGCAGCTTGCGCTCGCGCCACAGGTAGTACCAGACGTCTTCATAGGCCGGGAACACGTACTTCGGGTCGAGCGCCAGGCGCTTGGCCACACCGCTCAGGAACTTGTGGGCCTCGATGTCGGTGACCTGATAGTCCTTGTGCTCACTGGCATACAGCTCGGGGTGCGTCCAGATCGGCTCTTTGTCCTTGCGCCAGAAGAGATTAAGAGACCAGCGCGGCAGCTGCTCGCCCGGGTACCACTTGCCCTGGCCGTAGTGCAGCAGGCCGCCGTCGCCGTATTTGGCGCGCAGCTTGTCCATCAGGTCGGCGCTCAAAAGGCGCTTTGTCGGGCCCATGGCCTCGGTGTTCCACTCGGCGCCGTCGCGGTCATCGACCGACACGAAGGTGGGTTCGCCGCCTTGGGTGAGGCGCACGTCGTTCTTGCGCAGGTCGGCATCGACCTTGTGACCCAGGGCTTCGATGCCGGCCCATTGGTCGTCGGTGTAGGGCAGCGTGACACGCGGCGCTTCCCACACACGCGAGACCTTCATGGTGTGCTCGAACTCGGTCTCGCAGTCGTCGAGCGCACCGCTCACCGGCGCTGCCGAAGACGGTTCGGGCGAACACGCCAGCGGAATGTGCCCTTCACCCGCCAGCAGCCCGGAGGTGGGGTCGAAGCCGATCCAGCCCGCGCCCGGCAGGTAGGCCTCGCACCAGGCGTGCAGGTCGGTGAAATCGACCTCGGTGCCACTCGGGCCATCGAGTGACTTCACGTCGCTCTTGAGCTGAATGAGGTAGCCCGACACGAAGCGCGCGGCAAAGCCCAGGTGGCGCAGCAGCTGCACCAGCAGCCAGCCGGTGTCGCGGCATGAGCCAGAGCCATTGACCAGCGTTTCTTCGGGCGTTTGCACGCCGGGCTCCATGCGGATCAGGTAGCTGATGTCTTTTTGCAGGCGCTGGTTGAGTGCGACCAGAAAGTTGGTCGTCTGCATCTTCTCTCGCGAGATGCTGGCGAGGTATTTTTCGAACACCGGCGTGAGCTTCGCCTTGTGGCGGTAAGGCTCCAGCTCGGTGGCCAGCGACTTGTCGTATTCAAACGGGAAGTTGTCGGCCTCAGGCTCCAGAAAGAAGTCGAAGGGATTGAGCACCGACATCTCGGCCACGAGGTCGATCTCGATGCGAAACGAGGTGGTCTTGTCGGGGAAGACGAGCCTCGCGAGGTAGTTGCTCTGCGGGTCTTGCTGCCAGTTAATGAAGTGCGTGGCCGGCGTGACGCGCATCGAGTAGCTGAGGATGCGGGTGCGCGAGTGCGGCGCGGGGCGCAGGCGAACCACCTGCGGCCCGAGGTTGACCGGCCGGTCGTACCGGTAGTGGGTCACGTGGTTGAGCGCAACGTGGATGGACATTCAAGGCTCCAGAACAGAAATCAAGGTGGAAGAAGGTCGCGCTTCGCAGATGTCAATGCGAACCCGCATGGATTCGTCACCACCACCCTCGCGCACACCCCGTATCGGCGAGCAGGCGGCGTAATCCAGGCCCACGGCCAGGCGCACATGGCGCTCGTCCATCAGGCAGCCGTGGGTGATGTCGATGCTCAACCAGCGGAATTCGCCGGCATCGATGCAGACATCAGCCCAGGCATGGCTGGCCAGATCGGCCTCGTCGGGGGCATAAAAATAGCCGCTCACATAACGCGCCGGCACGCCGTTGGCTCGGCAGGCGGCAATGAACACATGGGCATGGTCCTGGCACACGCCGCCGCCCAGCTCCCAGGCCTGCAGGGCCGTGGTTTGCACGGTGGTGGCCCCGGTCTTGTAGCGCACACGCTTAAGCACCGCGAGCGCCAAGGCCATGGCCGAGGATTCGTCCACCCCCTCGGCAAAATGGGTGCGGCCCAAAGCATGCAGCCGGTCATCGGCAGCGGTCAGTGGCGTGTCGCGCAGGTAGAGCTGCGGCGGCACCGAGTTGTCGACCAGCCAGGGCGAGGCATGCGTCTCGACCGTACCGCTCGCGCGCACCGCGCTGCCATAGCTGCGTCGCACCAGGCTCCATGTGTGGGCCAGGTTGCCGTAGCCGTCGCGCTGCGCAAACAGCGGGGCAGGTGCACTCAGGCTCCATTCGTGCACGGTCTGGTGGGCGCTGCCCTGCGGGGTGAGGCACAGCGACTGCAGGGCGTACTGCAGCGGCGCGCTGTAGTCGTAATGCGTCACGTGTTGGATGCTGAGTTTCATCCGTGACGCCACAGGTGTGTCACGCAGCCACGGGCACGAGGAAGTCGCGGCTGATGCCCACCCCCAAGGTGCCCACGCGCTCCAGGAACTGGCTGAGGAAGGCGTGCAGCCCGGTCGCCAGAATCTCGTCGATGCGGCCAAAGCGCAGGTCAGCCTGCAACCGCCCCGCGCGGCGCAGTGTGTCGTGCGACTGCTCGTTGGCCACACGCTGCAGGTTGGACACCACCTCGTCCATGCAGGCTGCCAGCGAACGCGGCATGTCGGCGCGCAGGATCAGCAGCTCGGCCACTTTCTCGGGGCGAATCACGTTGCGATACGCCTTGCGATAGACCTCGAAGCCCGACACCGATCGCAGGATGGCCGACCAGTGATAGAAGTCGTATTCCTGGTCCTTGCCACCGTTGCCGTTGGCCGTGCCGGTGCCGAAAAACTCGCTCTCGACGGCGTGGAACTTCACGTCGAGCATGCGCGCGGTGTTGTCGGCGCGCTCCAGGAAGCTGCCGATGCGCAAGAAGTGAAAGGCCTCGTCTTGCAGCATGGTGCCCACCGTCACACCGCGCGACAGGTGCGAGCGAAACTTGACCCACTCGAAGGCATCGCCCGGGTCTTTGTCGAAGGCCCTGATGCGCAGCATGCGCTGGAATTCGAGCCAGGTCTGGTTCTGCGTTTCCCATACCTCGGTGGTGAGCGCGCCGCGCACGGCACGGGCGTTTTCGCGCGCGGCCATCAAGCAGCTGTAGATGCTCGACGGGTTGCGCTCGTCGCTCACCATGTAGTCCATCACCTTTTTTGGCGTGATGTCGCCATGGCGCTCGCTGTAATCGGCGGTCAGCTCGGAGATGCTCAACAGGCCTCGCCAGCCGTTTTCAGCCGCGTCGGCCGACTGCGGCAGCAGGGAGGTCTGGTAGTTGACGTCCAACATGCGCGCGGTGTTTTCGGCGCGCTCCATGTAGCGGGCCATCCAGAAGAGGTGATCGGCGGTTCTAGACAGCATGACTTGCTCCTCGTGCGTACTTCATGTCAGGCCTCCAGCACCCAGGTGTCTTTTGTACCGCCACCTTGCGACGAGTTGACGACGAGAGAGCCCTCCTTGAGCGCCACCCGTGTCAGGCCACCTGGAACCATCTGCACGTCTTTGCCTGACAGCACGAACGGCCGCAGGTCGATGTGGCGCGGTGCGATGCCGCTTTCCACGAACGTGGGGCAAGTCGACAGGCTCAAGGTGGGCTGCGCGATGTAGCCCGTGGGGTTGGCTTCCAGCGCCTTGCGGAAATCGGCGATCTCGGCCTTGGTGGAGGCCGGGCCGACCAGCATGCCGTAGCCGCCCGCGCCGTGAACCTCTTTCACCACCAGCTCGGCAAGATGGTCGAGCACGTACTTGAAGTCGTCAGGCTCACGGCACTGGTAGGTGGGCACGTTGTTCAAGATCGGCTTTTCGCCCAGGTAAAACTCGATCATCTTGGGCACGTAGGGGTAGATCGACTTGTCGTCGGCCACGCCGGTGCCGATGGCGTTTGACAGCGTCACGTTGCCCGCGCGGTAGACACTGAGCAGGCCCGCGCAACCGAGCGTTGAATCAGGCCGGAAGGAGAGCTGGTCCAGAAAGACGTCGTCGACACGGAGGTAGATCACGTCGAACCGTTTCGGGCCCTGCGAGGTTCG
>JACMKJ010000461.1 GCA_014380155.1 Rhizobacter sp.
CGTCTCGCTCACGCCGCAGCCCGGCGAGGCGCGCACCCAAGAGGTGGTGGTAGCGCATGAAATCTTGCAGTCGCTGGGCCTGCGCTCCTTCAACCCCAGCGTCACCGCCTGCCCGGGTTGTGGCCGCACCACCAGCACCACTTTCCAGGAGATGGCCAAGTCGATCGACGACTATTTGCGGGCGCAGATGCCCGTGTGGCGTGCGCGTTACCCCGGCGTCGAAAAGATGAAGGTCGCCGTGATGGGTTGCATCGTCAACGGTCCGGGTGAAAGCAAGCACGCCGACATCGGCATCAGCCTGCCCGGCAATGGTGAAGCGCCGGCCGCTCCGGTGTTCATCGATGGCGAAAAGGCACTTACCTTGCGCGGCCCTGCGATTGCGCAAGAGTTCCAGGTGCTGGTCGAAAACTACATCGAAAAGCGCTACGGCTCGGCCGCGACGCAGCAATCGACCGCGCCCGCAACATAAAAATCGAAGGGGCTTCTTCGCGAGCACCCTTTCAAACTCAATTTCTCGATGGCTGACAACAACAACGCTGCCCTGCAAGCCGTGAAGGGCATGAACGACATCCTGCCGCCCGACTCGGCGCGCTGGGTGTGGCTCGAAGACAAGCTGCGCTCGCTGATGGCGCGCTATGGCTACGCCAACATCCGCACGCCCATCGTCGAGCCCACGGCGCTTTTCGTGCGTGGCCTGGGCGAAGTGACCGACATTGTCGAGAAGGAGATGTATTCCTTCGAGGACTCGATGAACGGCGACAAGCTCACCCTGCGCCCCGAGGCCACGGCCGGTGTGGTGCGCGCGGTCACCGAACACTCGCTGCTGCACGACGGCGGCAAGCGCCTGTATTACATCGGCCCGATGTTCCGCCACGAGCGCCCGCAAAAGGGCCGCTATCGGCAGTTCCATCAAGTTGGCGCCGAGGCCTTGGGTTTTGCGGGCCCTGATGTGGATGCCGAGCTGATCTTGTTGTGCCGCGCCTTGTGGCGCGAGTTGGGCCTGATAGAAGGGCGCGACGTGCGCCTTGAGCTCAATTCGCTAGGCCAACCCGCCGAGCGCCAGGCGCACCGCCAGGCCTTGATCACCCATCTGGAGGCTCATGCTTACCTGCTGGATGAAGAGGCCAAGCGTCGCCTGCACAGCAACCCGCTGCGCATTCTCGACACCAAAAATCCGGCCATTCAGGCGGTAGTCGAAGCGGCACCCAAGCTGATGGACTTCCTCGGTGAGGCCTCGCTCACCCACTTGCAAGCCGTGCGCGACGTGCTCGACGCGGCGGGCCTCGAATACCGCATCAACCCGCGTCTCGTGCGCGGCATGGACTACTACAACCTGACCGTCTTCGAGTGGGTGACCGAGCGCCTCGGCTCACAGGGCGCGGTGTGTGGTGGTGGCCGCTATGACTCGCTGATCGAACAACTGGGTGGCAAGAGTGCGCCCGCCGTCGGTTGGGGTCTGGGCATCGAGAGGCTGCTGTTGCTGCTTGAAGAAGCGGGCGTGCAAGCGCCCGTGGTCAGCCCGGTGGCTTATGCCGTGTTGCCCAACCCCAAGCTGCTGCCCCAGGCCATGACCACCATCGAGGCGCTTCGCGCGGCCGGTGTGTCGGTGCTGATGCATGCGGGTGGCCACAGCATGAAGGCGCAGTTCAAGCGCGCCGATTCGAGTGGCGCCCGCTACGCGCTCATTTTCGGCGACGACGAGCTGGCGCGCGGTGAAGTGGCGGTCAAGTCGCTACGCAACCCCGACATCGCCCAGCGCAGCCTGCCGCTGGCGCAAGCGGCCGAGTGGGCCGCCCAACTGCTCAACGCATAATCCTCGATCCGTCTGAAAGCTCTTACGCCATGGCCACGCACCTCGACCTCGAAGAACAAGAACAACTCGACCAGCTCAAAGCTTTCTGGAAGCAGTACGGCAACCTCATTACCTGGGTGCTGATCCTGGCGCTGGCCGGCTTTGCCGGTTGGACCGTTTGGAACAACTGGAAGCAGGACCAAGCCGTCAAGGCTGGCGCGCTCTACGAAGAGCTCAACAAGGCCGTGCAGGCGGGCGATGTCGACAAGACCTCGCGTGTCTTCGCCGACATGAAGGAACGTTTCGCCGGCACGGGTTACACCCAGCAGGCCGCTTTGCTGGCCGCCAAGTTGCAGTACGACAAGGGGCAGCCCGATGCGGCAAACGCCAGCCTGGCCTGGGCCGCCGAGAACGCAGCCGAAACGGAATACCGATCGATCGCACGTCTGCGCCTGGCCGGCCTGCTTCTCGATGCCAAGAAGTACGACGAAGCGCTGAAGCAGCTCGATGGCGTCACGGCCAATGAGTTTGCCGGCCTCGCGGCCGACCGCCGTGGTGACGTGTTGATGGCGCAGGGCAAGAAAGACGAAGCCAAGACTGCGTATGCCCAGGCCTGGAAGACGCTGGATGAATCGCTCGAATACCGCCGTGTGATCGAGGCCAAGCTGTCGGTGCTGGACGCTGCGCCCGATGCTGAAGCACCCAAGGCGGCGGCCAGCGCCGGGGTCGGCAAATGAGTTGGAGCGTGAAGACTCTGCGCCGCGCGGCTGGTTTCGCGTGTGTCGGCCTGGTTCTGGCGGGCTGCGCTGGAACCCCCAAGCCCGACCCCTCGCCGCTGGAGCTACTGGCGCCGCAGGTGAGCGGCCGGCAGGTCTGGAAACAAGGCCTGGGCAGCGTGAAGTTCCCGCTGGCCGTGGCCGTCAATGGCGGCACCTTCACCGTGGCCGACGACAGTGGCACCGTGATGGCCCTGCAGGCCGACACCGGCAACCCGCTGTGGCGCACCGAGGTCGGTGACAAGCTCAGCGCCGGCGTGGGCAGTGACGGCCGCTTTGCCAGCGTGGTGACGCGCGACAACGAACTCGTCACGCTCGACGGCGGCAAGCCGCTCTGGCGCCAGCAGCTTCCATCGCGGGTGGTGACAGCGCCCCTGGTCGCTGGCGAACGTGTCTTCGTGCTGGCTGTAGACCGCAGCGTGCACGCCTTCGATGCACTCGATGGCCGCAAGCTCTGGACCTACAAACGCCCCAACGATGCCCTGACGCTGGCCAGCCCGGGCCTGCTGGCACCTTTCAAAGACACCTTGCTGGTGGGGCAGGGGCCCAAGCTGGCCGGTCTCGACCCCTTGCGCGGCACCTTGCGCTGGGAGGCCACCTTGGCTTCGCCGCGTGGCACCAATGAGATCGAGCGACTCGCCGATCTGCTAGGCCCGGCGGCACGCATGGGCGATGTGATCTGCGCGCGCGCCTACCAAGCGGCAGTGGCCTGCGTGAATGCCGAACGTGGCAACGTGCTGTGGACGCGCAACGCCGGTGGTGTGAGCGGCCTGGGTGCCGATGCGCAAATGGTTGCGGGAGTCGATGCGTCTGACCGTGTGACCGCATGGCGTACCGCTGACGGCACGGTCGCCTGGACGGTAGAGAAGCTGCTGTACCGCAACCTGAGTGCGCCTTTGGCGGTGGGCAAGGCTTTTGTGCTGGGCGACCTTGAAGGCATGGTGCACTGGTTCGCGCGCGACACCGGTGAAGCGGTGTTGCGCCTGCCCACCGACGGCACGCCGATCCAGGTGGCGCCGGTGGCGTCTGGCCTGACGCTGCTAATCGTCACACGGGACGGTGGGCTGTTTGCCTTCCGTCCTGAATAGCGCTCGTATTCCCCAGAAACCCGCGCCATGAAACCAGTGATTGCGGTGGTCGGCCGCCCCAACGTGGGCAAGTCCACCCTGTTCAACCGCATGACCAAGACCCGCGACGCCATCGTCGCCGATTTCGCCGGGCTCACCCGCGATCGCCACTACGGTGACGGCCGCCTGGCCGACCGCGAGTTCATCGTCATCGACACAGGCGGCTTCGAGCCCGACAGCTCCACCGGCATCGTCAAGGAAATGGCCAAGCAGACGCGCCAGGCCGTGGCCGAGGCCGATGCGGTGATCTTTGTTGTCGACATCCGCACGGGTGTCTCGGCGCAAGACCACGACATTGCGCGCTACCTGCGCTCGGTCAACAAGAAGGTGTTCCTCGCTGCCAACAAGGCCGAAGGCATGGTCGACTCGCCGCTGCTGGGCGAGTTGTACGAGCTGGGCATGGGCGATCCGCACCCGATCTCGTCAGCCCACGGGCAGGGCATTCGAAGCCTTCTCGATGCGGTGCTCGAAGGCTTCGAGCCCGATGAAAAGACGGAAGACCTGCAAGAAGATGCGCCCATCCGCCTCGCGGTGGCCGGCCGCCCCAATGTGGGCAAGTCGACCCTCATCAACACCTGGCTGGGCGAAGAGCGCCTGGTGGCCTTTGACCAGCCCGGCACGACGCGCGACGCCATCACCGTGCCTTTCGAGCGCCACGGCCAGAAGTTCGAGCTGATTGACACCGCGGGCTTGCGCCGCAAGGGCAAGGTCTTCGAGGCCATCGAGAAGTTTTCGGTCGTCAAGACATTGCAGGCGATCGCCAGCGCCGACGTGGTGCTGTTGCTGCTCGACGCGACCCAGGGCGTGACCGAACAAGACGCCCACATTGCCGGCTACATCTTGGAGAGCGGTCGTGCGGTCGTGATCGCGATCAACAAATGGGACGCGATCGACGACTACCAGCGGGAAACACTCGAACGCTCAATTGCCGCGCGCCTGGCCTTCTTGAAGTTTGCGGCTGTACTGCGCATCTCTGCACTCAAGCGCCAGGGCCTGGGCCCGGTGTGGCAGGCGATCGCGGATGCACACGCTTCGGCCACCCGCAAGATGAGCACACCGGTGCTCACGCGCCTGCTGCAAGAGGCGGTGGAATTCCAGACGCCCAAGCGCGCTGGCGCCTTCCGCCCCAAGCTGCGCTACGCGCACCAGGGAGGCATGAACCCGCCACTGATCGTGATCCACGGCAACTCGCTGGAACACGTGACCGATGTCTACAAGCGCTTCCTGGAAGCCCGCTTTCGTGAGCACTTCAAGCTGGTCGGCACACCTCTGCGAATCGAGCTGCGCTCGTCGAAGAACCCCTTCGCCGACAAAGACTAAGTCCATTGGCGGCTCTTGCCGCATTGCCGCACAGTGCTGTGTTAACGTTCCAGCCTCATTCACTTTCCATCACGGAGCATATCGTGAGCAATAAAGGGCAGCTTCTACAAGACCCATTTCTGAACCTGCTTCGCAAGGAGCACGTTCCGGTGTCGATCTACCTTGTGAACGGCATCAAACTGCAAGGCCACATCGAGTCGTTTGACCAGTACGTGGTGTTGCTTCGCAATACCGTGACGCAGATGGTCTACAAGCACGCGATCTCCACCGTGGTGCCGGGCCGCGCGGTGAACTTCCACGCCGCCGAAGCGCCGGAGCAGACCTGAAGCCCCAGCGGAATCAGCCGAGGCGGTACCTACCTTGACTGCAGCGGCGCCCACCGCCACGCCCGTGGCGGGCGACATCCCCCGTGCCATTCTGGTTGGCGTCGACTTCGGGGGGCGATCTCATTTCGATGCAAGCCTCGACGAGTTGGCCTTGTTGGCCGAGTCGGCGGGCGACAACCCGGTGGCACGCGTCATTGCACGACGCAAGGCCCCCGACCCCGCGCTCTTTGTGGGCTCGGGCAAAGCCGACGAGATCAAGGCACTCGTGCTCGGTCACCAGGCCGAAGCCGTGCTCTTCGATCAAGCCTTGTCGCCTGCCCAGCAGCGCAACCTGGAGCGCCACCTCGGCGTGGCCGTGGCCGACCGCACCATGCTGATCCTCGAGATATTTGCCGCTCGTGCGCAAAGCCATGAAGGCAAGCTGCAAGTGGAGTTGGCTCGTCTGCAATACCTGTCAACACGCCTGGTTCGCCGCTGGAGCCACCTGGAACGACAGCGCGGGGGCATCGGCAACCGTGGTGGCCCAGGTGAAGCGCAGATCGAGCTTGACCGCCGCATGATCGGCGAGCGCATCAAGACAGTGAAAGAGCGGCTCGTGCGCGTCAAGCGCCAGCGCGGTACGCAGCGCAAGTCGCGCGAACGCAGTGGCACCTTTCGCGTTTCGCTGGTGGGCTACACCAACGCCGGCAAGTCGACCTTGTTCAATGCGCTGGTCAAGTCGCGTGCTTATGCCGCCGACCAGCTGTTTGCGACGCTCGACACCACCACACGCCAGCTCTACCTGGAAGACGTCGGCCGATCGGTGTCGCTCTCTGACACGGTGGGCTTCATTCGCGACCTCCCGCACAAGCTGGTCGAAGCATTCGAGGCCACTTTGCAGGAAGCGGCCGAGGCCGACTTGCTGCTGCATGTGGTCGACGCTGCCAGCCCGGTTCTCGACGAGCAGACGGCCGAAGTGCAGCGTGTGTTGCGCGACATCGGCGCCGACGGCATCCCGCAGATCCTCGTCTACAACAAGCTCGATAATCTCGCCGAATCGCAGCGACCGCAGGTGGCAAGTGACGTGCTGGAGCTCGACGCCGGCGTGCGTGTGCCACGGGTATTTGTGAGCGCCTTGCACGGCACGGGTTTGATTGAACTGCGGCGCCTCTTGTCGGCCGCGGTGATGGCCGACCGGCCTACCGACTTGAACCCCGCCGAGATGGCCTCACCTCCTGCCTCGCTGGAAGACTCACCCGATGACACTTTCGATTCGGCGCACAGAAGACAACTCTGACACCCCCATGACCATGAGCGTTACCCCCTCCAAGCCTGCAGGCTTCTCCGCGCGGGCATCCGACGTGGCAACTGCCGTGTGGGCCTTGATCGGCGGCCTGGGTCTGACGGCACGCCGTCGCCTGAGCCGACACCCCGAGATCGTCTTGAACACCGGTGGGCGCGGCGACGGCCCACCCGATCTCGACGAACTCTGGCGCGATTTCAACCGCAAGCTCAGCGGCCTTTTTGGTGGCAAGGGCGGGCAGCGACCCAATGGAACGGGCGGCGGTGGCAACGGCGGCCCGAACTTCCAACCCGACATGAAGAGCGCCGGCATCGGCATCAGCCTGGTGGCGGGTGTTGTGGTCACCATCTGGGCGGCCAGCGGCTTCTTCATCGTGCAAGAAGGCCAGCAGGCGGTGGTCACATCGTTCGGCAAATACAGCCACACGGTCGACGCCGGTTTCAACTGGCGCTTTCCGTACCCCTTCCAGGGCAACGAGGTGGTGGCAGTGACCCAGCTTCGCTCGGTCGAAGTGGGCCGCAACACGGTGGCGCAGGCCACAGGTTTGCGCGAGTCTTCGATGCTGACCAAAGACGAAAACATCGTCGACATCCGCTTCACGGTGCAGTACCGGTTGAAAGACGCGCGCGCCTACCTGTTCGAGAACAAGAGCCCTGACGAAGCCGTGGTTCAGGCCGCCGAGTCGGCGGTGCGCGAGATCGTCGGCAAGAGCAACATGGACTCGGTGCTGTACGAGCAGCGCGACGAGATTTCGAGCCAGTTGATGAAGTCGGTGCAGGTGCAGCTGGACCGGCTCAACACAGGCATCCTGGTTGTCAACGTCAACGTGGGCAGCGTCCAGGCGCCTGAGCAGGTGCAGGCCGCGTTCGACGATGCCTTCCGCGCGGGCGCCGACCGTGAAAAGGCCAAGAACGAAGGCCAGGCCTACGCCAATGACGTGATCCCGAAGGCAAGAGGTAGTGCTGCGCGCCTCAACGAAGAAGCCGAAGCCTACAAGGCGCGCGTGGTGGCACGGGCCGAGGGTGATGCGCAGCGTTTCAACCGCGTGTTGGCCGAGTATCAGAAGGCCCCTAGCG
Source organism: Rhizobacter sp. (assembly GCA_014380155.1). Taxonomy (GTDB): domain Bacteria; phylum Pseudomonadota; class Gammaproteobacteria; order Burkholderiales; family Burkholderiaceae_C; genus Rhizobacter. The sequence goes on from JACMKJ010000461.1 coordinate 7,700, forward strand.
TCACGCGCGACCGCATCTACATCGACACCATGCAGCAGATCTACTCCAGCGTGAGCAAGGTGATGGTCGACAGCCGCGCCAACTCCAACCTGCTGTACCTGCCGCTGGACAAGCTGATCCAGCAATCTGCCGCTTCGCCAGCGCCAGGCGCCGTACCGGCCACCCCGGTGCCTGAACCGAGCTCCGTCGGTTCGGGCAATGCAGACACCCGCTTGCGCGACGGCCAACGCAGCCGCGACCGCGACGCACGTTGACACTGGGCCATCAAAATCATGAATCGAATCGGAACAATCGCGATCGGCGTCATCTTGGTGCTGATGCTGGTGTACTCCACGCTGTTCATCGTCGACCAGCGCCAGTTTGCAGTGATCTACGCGCTGGGTGAGATCAAGGAAGTCATTTCCGAGCCGGGCCTCAAGTTCAAGCAGCCTCCGCCGTTGCAAAACGTGGTCTTCCTCGACCGCCGTGTGCAAACGCTCGACAGCCCCGAGACCCGTCCCATCTTCACTGCAGAGAAGAAGAGCCTGGTGATCGACTGGTTGGTGAAGTGGCGTGTGACCGACCCTCGTCAGTTCATCCGCAACAACGGCACCGACATGCGCAACGTGGAAGCGCGCCTGAGCCCCATCGTGCAAGGCGCTTTCAACGAAGAAGTGACCAAGCGCACGGTGCAGGCCATGCTCTCCACCGACCGTGAGAACGTGATGCAGGGCGTGCGCACCCGGCTGGCCGATGAGGCCAAGGCGTTTGGCATCGACATCATTGACGTGCGCATCAAGCGTGTCGACTTCTCCGCAAACATCACCGGTTCGGTGTATGGGCGCATGGAGTCAGAACGCAAGCGTGTGGCGAACGAGTTGCGCTCGACCGGTTTTGCCGAGGCCGAAAAGATTCGCGCGGATGCCGAACGTCAACGCGAAGTGATCCTGGCCGACGCTTACCGCGACGCCCAGAAGATCAAAGGTGATGGCGATGCCAAGGCCTCCGCTCTGTATGCAGAAGCCTTCGGTCGCGACCCGCAGTTCGCCAAGTTCTACCGCAGCCTGGAGGCGTACCGAACGAGCTTTCAGAGCCGCTCTGACGTGATCGTGGTCGACCCTTCCAGCGAATTCTTCCGGGCGATGCGAGGCGAGGGTGGTGGCGCTTCCAGTGCCAAAAAGTGACCTGGCGGCAGCGCGATCATGGAGTTTCTGTGGGGCGCGCTGGCGTTGATGCTCGTCATCGAAGGTGTGTTGCCGTTTCTCAGCCCCGGCGCATGGCGCAAGGTGTTTGAGCGTGCCACCCAGCTGAGCGACGGGCAGATCCGATTCGTCGGCCTGAGCAGCATGATCGTCGGGCTGGTGGCCCTGCTGCTGCTCTGGCCGTAGCGCCGTGCCAGCGGCCGACGCAGGCCGGTACAATCTCTTTTTTAATCCCCCGGTCATTCACATGTCGTCTGCTTGGCTGCTGCCCGAGCACATCGCCGACGTCCTGCCTGCGCAGGCAAGGCGCATCGAGGAACTCCGTCGCGATCTGCTTGACGGGGCTCGGGGTTACGGTTTCGAACTGGTCATGCCTCCTTTGTTGGAGCACATCGAATCGCTGCTTTCCGGCACCGGCCGCGAGCTTGACCTCAAGACCTTCAAGCTCGTTGATCAGCTCAGCGGACGCACGCTGGGCGTGCGCGCCGACACCACCTCACAGGTGGCCCGAATCGACGCCCATCTGCTCAACCGCCACGGCGTGACTCGCCTTTGTTATTGCGGTCCGGTGCTGCACACGCGCCCGGATGGTTTGCACGGCACACGCGAGCCGCTGCAGTTCGGTGCCGAGATCTATGGACATGCCGGTCTCGAGGCCGACCTGGAAGTACAGGAACTGGCGCTCGATTCGCTGCAACGAGCCGGTGTGACCTCGCTCACGCTCGACATGGGCGACGCGCGCATCGTTCGCGGCCTGCTGGCTGGTTTGGCTGTTGACGCGTCGACGGTGGCGCAGATCTATGCGGCGCTCGCAGCCAAGGATCAGGCAGCGATGGAATCCCTGTCGGTGCAGTTTCCCGAGTCGACCCAGCAGGGGCTGCGAGCCTTGCTCCGGCTCTACGGTGGCGAAGACGTTTTGCAAGCGGCGCGCAGCGCCTTGCCAGCCCACCCGCTGATCAAGGCCGCGCTCGACGATCTCGCGTGGCTTGCTCAACATCTGCGGTTGGCTTACCCCGACGTCCGCATCGGTTTTGACCTCGCCGATCTGAGCGGTTATGCGTACTACAGCGGCGCACGTTTTGCCGTCTATGACGCAGGCTCCAGCGATGCCGTTGTTCGCGGTGGTCGTTATGACGAAGTCGGTGCAGTTTTCGGGCGCAATCGCCCGGCCGTCGGCTTCAGCATGGACTTGAAGCAGTTTGTGCTGCTCACGCCTCAGCGAGTCATGCGCCCGGCGATTCGTGCCCCCTGGGGTGAGGACGCGGGCCTTCGAGCTGCCATTCGCCGCCTGCGCGAGCAGGGCGAGTCGGTGGTGTGCATTCTCCCGGGGCATGAGCACGAAGGAGAAGAGTTCGCTTGTGATCGCGAGTTGGCCGCAACGAACGGGCAATGGCTCGTGCGCGCGCTCTGACGCCATCAACCCATTTTCAAAGCAACGGATTTACAGCAATGCAACAGATGCGCAGCGGCCACAACGTGGTCGTGGTGGGTACCCAGTGGGGTGACGAAGGCAAGGGCAAGGTCGTTGACTGGCTGACCGATCACGCCCAGGCCGTGGTGCGTTTCCAGGGCGGCCACAACGCGGGCCACACGCTCGTCATCAAGGGTGTGAAGACGGCCTTGCAGCTGATTCCGTCGGGCATCATGCGCGACGGCGTGAAGTGCTATATCGGCAATGGCGTGGTGGTCGACCCGAGCCACTTGCTGAGCGAGATCGAGCGGCTGGAGGCGATCGGCCTGGAAGTGCGCTCGCGACTGTTCATCAGCGAGTCTTGCCCGCTGATCCTGCCTTTCCACGTCGAGGTCGACAAGGCCCGTGAGGCGCTGCGTGAGACCAGTGGCGCCGGCAAGATCGGCACCACCGGCAAGGGCATCGGCCCGGCCTACGAAGACAAGGTGGCGCGTCGAGCCATGCGCGTGCAAGACTTGAAGCACCCGGACCGTTTTGCGAAGAAGCTGCGCGAGTTGCTTGAGCTGCACAACTTTGCGTTGAACGGTTATCTCAAGTCCAAGCCGCTGGAATTCCAGCCGATCTTCGATCACGCGATGAAAGTCGCCGAGCAGCTCAAGCCGATGATGGCCGATGTGGGCTACACGCTTTACACGGCGCACAAGCAGGGTGCCAATCTTCTGTTCGAAGGCGCGCAAGGTACCTTGCTCGACATCGATCACGGCACCTACCCTTACGTGACCTCCAGCAACTGCGTGGCGGGCAACGCCTCGGCTGGCGCTGGTGTGGGGCCTGATCTGCTGCACTACATCCTGGGCATCACCAAGGCTTACACCACGCGTGTGGGCAGCGGCCCGTTCCCGACCGAGCTCGACATGGACACCCCGGGCACGGTTGGCCATCACCTGTCGACCGTGGGCCAGGAGCGCGGCACCGTCACCGGCCGGCCGCGCCGTTGCGGCTGGCTCGATGCGGCGCTGCTCAAGCGCTCCATCATCATCAACGGCATCTCGGGCCTGTGCATCACCAAGCTCGACGTGCTGGACGGTCTGCCCGAGATCAAGGTTTGCGTGGGCTATGAACTCAATGGCAAGCGTGTCGATATCCTGCCCTTGGACGCCGATGACATCGAAGCCTGTGTGCCGATCTACGACACCTTCCCGGGCTGGGCAGAAAAGACCGCCGGCATCACCGAATGGGACAAGCTGCCCTTGAATGCGCGCAAATACCTCGAGCGTGTGCAAGAGTTCATCGGGGCACCCATCGACATGGTCTCTACCGGGCCGGATCGCGACCACACGATTTTGCTGCGCCACCCTTATCAAGCCTGAGCACAGGAATCCAACATGCTGACCGACGACGGCAAACACCTCTACGTCTCATGGGACGAGTACCACATGCTAATCGAGCGCCTCGCGCTCAAGATCGACGCATCGGGCTGGCAGTTCGATCAGATCCTTTGCCTGGCGCGTGGCGGCATGCGGCCTGGCGACGTGTTGTCGCGGGTGTTCGACAAGCCCCTAGGCATCATGTCGACGAGCTCTTACCGTGCAGAAGCCGGCACCATCCAGGGGCGGCTCGACTTGGCGAAGTACATCACGCTGCCCAAAGGCGAGTTGGCGGGGCGTGTGTTGCTGGTCGACGACCTGGCCGACTCGGGGGTGACGCTGCGCGCGGTGGTGGAGCGCCTGCGCAGCATGCCGGCCATCAGCGAACTGCGCTCGGCCGTGATCTGGACCAAGGGTGTGTCCAGCTACACGCCTGACTACTACGTCGAGCTGCTGCCAACGAGCCCCTGGATTCATCAGCCGTTTGAAGAGTACGACGAACTCAGGCCAGACGGTTTGGCGAAGAAGTTTGCGATTTGACGGCAAACGTACGAATAATGCAGGCCGCTATGAGTGACATCTCTAACGGTTCTGTATTCCCACTCACAAAGCAAAAAGGCCCGCACTTGCGTGCAGGCCTTCTGTCTTTTTATCTCTATCTTGGTGCCCAGGAGAGGACTCGAACCTCCACGGAGTTACCCGCTAGTACCTGAAACTAGTGCGTCTACCAATTCCGCCACCTGGGCATTTCAGGAAGTCTTGGATCATATCATCAAACAAACAAACTTTTCAAACGCTTCAGCCATCGGTACCGAACTGATGAGCGAAGTTGAGGGCACGGTGCAAGGTCACCGTGATGGGCACGGCTTTCTCGTGCGCGATGACCGCCAGCCTGATCTCTATCTGTCGCCGCAGGAGATGCGCGCGGTCTTGCACCGCGACCGCGTGAAGGCGCGCGTCATTCGTTACGACCGCAAGGGCCGGCCCGAGGGCCGAGTGCTCGAGATCCTCGAGCGCAAGAAGACGCCCATCATCGGTCGCCTGTTGCACGAAAGCGGCATCTGGCTCGTGGCCCCGGAAGACAAGCGCTACGGGCAAGACATCATGGTGCCCAAGAACGCGATCGCGACTGCGACCGTTGGGCAGGTGGTGGCGATTGAGTTGACCGAGCCGCCCTCGCTGTACTCACAGCCCATGGGCCGGGTGACCGAGGTGCTGGGCGAGATCGACGACCCCGGCATGGAGATCGAGATCGCGGTGCGCAAGTACGAAGTGCCGCACCGTTTCTCGCCCGAGACCTTGTCGCAGGCTGCGGGCTTGCCCGACAAGATTCGCCCCGCCGACCGGCGTGACCGCATCGACCTGACCGATGTGCCGCTGGTCACCATCGACGGTGAAGACGCGCGTGACTTCGACGACGCCGTTTACTGCGAGCCCGTCAAGACAGGCCGCGGCAAAAACGCCTTCGAAGGCTGGCGTCTGGTGGTGGCGATCGCCGACGTGAGCCACTACGTGAAGCCGGGCGAACCGATCGATGACGACGCCTACGAGCGCGCCACGTCGGTCTACTTTCCGCGGCGTGTCATTCCGATGCTGCCGGAGAAACTCTCCAACGGTCTGTGCTCGCTGAACCCGAACGAAGACCGCTTGGCGATGGTGTGCGACATGCTCATCACCAACACTGGCGAGATCCACGCTTACCAGTTTTTCCCGGCGGTGATCTGCTCGCATGCGCGCTTCACCTACAACGAGGTGGCGGCGATTTTGGCGAACACGCGTGGCCCCGAGGCAGCGCGGCGCAAGGAGATCGTGCCGCACCTGCTGCACTTGCACGAGGTGTATCGCGCATTGCTGAAAGAGCGCGCCAAGCGCGGTGCGGTCGACTTCGAGACCACCGAGACGCAGATCGTCTGCGACGACAACGGCCGCATCGAAAAGATCGTGCCGCGCACGCGCACCGAAGCGCACAAGCTGATCGAAGAGGCGATGCTGGCCGCCAACGTGTGCTCGGCCGACTTCATCGCGTTGGCCAAACACTCGTCGCTGTACCGTGTGCACGAGGGCCCTACGCCCGAGAAGAAAACCTTGCTGCAGAACTATCTGAAGCAGCTGGGTCTGGGCTTGAGCATCAGCGACGACCCCAAGCCGGGCGAGTACCAGGCGATTGCGGCGGCCACCAAAGACCGGCCCGATGCGCAGCAGATCCACACCATGCTTCTGCGCTCGATGCAGCAGGCCATCTACACCGGCACCAACAGCGGCCACTTCGGCTTGGCATATGAGGCCTATACGCACTTCACCAGCCCGATCCGGCGCTACCCCGATCTGCTGGTGCACCGTGTCATCAAGGCCTTGCTGCTGGGCAAGCGCTACAACCTGCTGAGTGGTGCGCTCGAATCGGGCACCAAGGCACGCAAGGGTGCCGGCGCCGAAGACGAGCAATGGGAAGCCACCGGCGCCCATTGCAGTGCCAACGAACGGCGCGCCGACGAAGCCTCGCGCGATGTCGAAGCCTGGCTCAAGTGCCGCTACATGCGCGAGCACCTGGGCGAAGAGTTTGGCGGCACCGTGAGCGCGGTCACTAGCTTCGGCCTCTTTGTCACGCTGGACGGCTTGTATGTCGAGGGCCTGATTCACATCACCGAACTGGGTGGCGAATACTTCCGCTTCGACGAGGCGCGGCAAGAGCTGCGCGGTGAACGCTCTGGCGTCCGTTATGTCACGGGCTCGCGGGTGCGGGTGCAGGTGAGTCGTGTCGACCTCGATGGTCGCAAGATCGACTTCCGCATGGTTCACGAGGGTGATGACGGTGCGATCGTCACCCGTGCCAAGCGTGACAAGGCCGGTGGAGACAAAGCCGTTGGCGCGGTGGCCGAACTGGCCGCTGTCAAGGAAGCCGACCGTGCCGTGAAAGCTGCCACCAAGGCACGCAAGAGCAGCACGGCTAGAAAGAAGGACTCATCGACGGCGCACCCGGTGCGTGCGGCCAAATCAGCCGCTCGCCAGTCGACCAGCAAGTCGACTCGTCGCCGATGATCAGCGGGGCGATGCGACGTGCATCGCCTCGACCAGGTCGGAGGCGCGCAAGGGGCTGACTCGACTGCGATCGGCGGCGTGCCCGTGAAGCCAGGTTGCGTGCCGAGCGGCTTGCAATGCACTGGTGCTGGCGGCTGACCAGCAGCCACTCAACCATCCAGCGAGCACATCGCCGGTGCCCGCACTTGCCAGTGCAGCGTTACCACTGGCGTTGATCGATGGTGTGCCGAACGCCGCCGTGACCACCGAGCCCGAGCCCTTGAGCACGACCACGCAGTTGAAGCGTTCGGCCAGTTGCTGCGTGGCGACCAGGCGATCGGCTTGCAACGCGCCCGTGCTCATGTTGAGCAAGCGAGCCGCTTCCAGTGGGTGTGGTGTCAGCACCGTCTCTCTGTCGTGCGAACGACGTGCGGCCAGCAGCAGCTGCAGCGTGCTGTCTGATGCGATGGCGTTGAGTGCGTCGGCGTCCAACACCAGGCGCCCTGCGCAACTCAGCAGTCGAGGCAGCACCTTGCGCACCGCATCCCCCCCACCGCAGCCACAGACCACCGTGGATTGACGCAGCACTTCGGCGGGCCCTTCCCACCACGTCGGGCGGAACATCAACTCGGGGCGTAGCGGGTCAAGCCCAGATGCGTCCGGGTCGAGCAGGCTCACATACACCCGCCCGGCACCCGCCGCATGGGCCGCCCGTGCGGCAAGCAATGCAGCTCCGACCATGCCCGGCGCGCCGCCCACCACGGCCAGGTCGCCGAAGCTGCCTTTGTGCTGCGCATGTTGGCGCGGTGCGGCGGGCGCGCCAGTGTTGGCGAGCCAGGCCACGGGTGGGAGGAGGGGCGGTTCAATGTCCAAGGTGTCAAACCACACCTCGCCGGCGAAATCTCGCCCCGATCCGGTGAACAGGCCCGGCTTGAGGGTGAGCAAGGCCAAGGTGTGCGTGGCCACGACGCACAGGCTGCCATGTGGCTGACCGGTGTCGGCGTTCATGCCAGAGGGCAGATCGACCGCGAGCACAGGGCAGGCCAGTTGGTTGAGTTCGGTGATCCAACGGGCCAGTTCGCCGGCTGGTTCTCGCTGGCCGCCGATGCCAAGCAGGGCGTCGATGGCAATGTCGGGCGCATCGTTCGACAGGCGTTCGCTGGAGATCGACACGCCGGCTGCCTGAGCGCGCTTCAAGGCATCTTGTGCATCGCCGGGCAGGCGAGCTACATCTGCAGCGAGCGTCACTTCGACCTGCAAGCCGGCCGCCAGCAGGTGGATGGCTGCGCCCAGCCCATCACCGCCGTTGTTGCCTGGCCCGCAGGCGATCCATGCGCTGCGAGCGTGGGGGCGCAATGCCCGCGCCAGTGCGGCAACGGCATGGCCCGCACGACGCATGAGCGTGTGCGCCTCGACGCCCGCCAAGGCTTGCTGTTCGATCAGGCGTGAACTGGCCGTGTTGTGTAGCGGCCAGTGGTCGGGGCGACTGAAGATGCGTTGCATCACGTTCGGCCTCTCAGAGGTGAAGGCGCTCCACGCCGAGGCCTTCGACATCGATGCTGGCCGCGCGGCCGCCAATGGCGTCGGCAAGAACGCGCCCCGAGCCGCAAGCCAGCGCCCAGCCGTTGGCGCCGTGGCCGAGGTTGAGCCACACACCCGCGATGCCGCTGGCACCCAGCACCGGCGGGCCATCGGGCAGCGTGGGCCGCGCTCCCTTCCAGACCTGGGCCTGGCTCATGTGGGCTGCACCCGGAAACCAGTCGTTCAACACCTTGTACAGCGTGTTGAGCGACGCTTCGTTGTTGCGCTGCAGGGTGCCGCCCAGCTCGGCACTGCCCGACACACGCAGCCGTGTGCCGAAGCGGCTGACCGCCACCTTGTAGCGCTCGTCCAACACGGCGGCACGCGGGCCGACATCGGGGTGAATATGCAGGTTGCGCAACGGTGCTGTGACGGAGTAGCCGTACACCGGCGCAAGGGGCAGCTTGATGCCATGCGGGCGCAGCAAGTCGGCGGCACCCAGCGCCGCGCACACCACCACGGCGTCGAAGCTTTCGGTCTCAGGCTCGAAGGGCAGCACGTCAGTGGGCGGGCCCTCCAGCTTCACGGCGTCGGGGTTCAACCAGGTCGACTCTTCCATTGGCGCGTAGACCTTGGTCACGCGTGGGGTCTTGCCGGGCTCGATGGATTGCACCGTAGTGTTGAAGCGAAACGTGGCACCCAGTCGCTCGGCTTGCTCGCGCAGGAGCAGGGCGAACTGGCGGCAGTTGCCCACCTCGTCTTGGGCCAGGTGGATGCCCGCGTGCAACTCGGCCTCGGGGTTGAGGCCAGGCTCGACACGCCGGCAGTGTTCGGCATCGAGCAACTGGAAGCGCACGCCGGCGTCGGTCAGCATGGCCAGGCTGGCCTGGGCCTTCGAAGCGTCTTGGGCCGAACGCAGCAGCACGAGGTAGCCGTCGGCGCGCTCGTAGTCGAGCTGCAGCGTTTTGGTGAGGTGGTTCAACCGCTCCTTGCTGTAGCGTGCCAGCCGCTGCAGACGCGCACGGTTGCTGCGATAGCTGTGCGGGCTGGATGCTCGCCAGCTGCGCCACACCCAGCGCAGCCCGCTGGTGCCCAGGCTCGGGCTCACGCGAAGCCCGGCGTGCTTGCGAAACAACTGGCTCATCACCTGCCAGGGCAAGCCGGGGGTTGCCCAGGGCGCCACATGGCCGGGGGCCACCACACCGGCATTGGCGAAGCTGGCTTCGGCGGCCACGCTGCCACGCCGCTCGAACACGGTCACCTCGTGGCCGTCGGCGGCGAGTTCATAGGCAGAGGTCACGCCGACGATGCCGGCGCCGATCACGGCAACCCGCATCAGTGAGCCCCTTCGGTGAGCGCAGTTTCGATGGCGAGAGAGACATCGAGCACGGTGTCGTCTTGCATCGCATGGCCCCAAACCATCAGGCCCACCGGCATCTCGCCAGGTTGGTGGCACGGCAGCGACAGCGCGCAGCCGTCGAGCATGTTGACGACAGAAGGGTTGCGAAGCAGCAAGGCATTGGCGGCGAAGAAGGCCTCGTCGGTCGCCAAGCTGGCGATGGTGGGTGCGACGATGGGCACGCTGGGGCTGAGCAGCGCGTCGAAGCGCCGCAGCGTTGTCGTCATGCGGGTGATCCAGTCGATGCGAGCGTGTTGCAGGGTGATGTAGTCGGCGGCGCTCATGGTTTCGCCGCGGCGAATGCGCTGCGCGACACGGGGATCGTAGTCGGCTTGCCGCTGGGTGATCAACGAGCGGTGCCACGCCCAGCTTTCGGCGGCAGAGAAGCCGCCGGTGGCGTTGATCGACACCAGCTCGTCGAGCTCGGGCAGCGGGATGTCGTCGACGTGGGCGCCCGCGCGGCGCAGAGTGCTCAAGGCGCGTTGAAAGGCGGTGGCCACACCCGCGTCCATGCCTTCAAGCAAACGTGCAGGGACACCCAGTCGAAGCATGCTCAGGGGGCGCTTCACGAGCAACACCTGCCTTGCCGCCAGGACTTCGTGCAACAACACCGCGTCGCGCACCGAGCGTGTGATGGCGCAGGCGGTGTCGAGCGTTGTCGACAAGGGGATCGCGCCCTCAGTGGGCGTGAGCCGCGCCGTGTTCTTGAAGCCGACCAGGCCTTGCAAGGCGGCGGGAATGCGTATCGAGCCGCCGGTGTCGGAGCCCAGCGCAGCCCAGGCGGCGCCGCTGGCGACAGACACCGCGCCTCCCGAGGTAGATCCCCCGGGAATGCGCGGCTGCGGGTCGAGCGCAAGCGTGGCGGCATTGGGTGGCGTGCCATGGTGCGGGTTGATGCCGACACCTGAAAACGCGAACTCAGTCATGTTGGTGTGGCCACTCAGCGCGGCGCCGGCGGCGCGCAGGCGAGCCACGGCCGGGCAGTCGCTCGCAGCGGGTGGCGCGTCAATCAGCACACGCGACGCGGCGGTAGTGGGTTGGCCTTGAACATCGAACAAGGCTTTAACACTGACGGCCAGCCCCGCGAGGCGCGGCAAAGGCGCACTGGCCGCCAATGCAGCGTCGACAGCCCGGGCCGTGGCCCGTGCCGGGGTGTCAAAACGACGGATGTAGGTGTGCTGGTTGGCGGTGGCGTCTGCGCTGACCAGGCTCTGCGCCAAGGCGTCAGACGCATGCAACCCGCCCTGGAGGATGGCGTCTCGGGCGGCAGTCAGGTCATTCGTCATGAGAGGGTGAGAAGGCCTGCTATACTCCGCGGGTTTACCTGAATGCAGCTCATGTCGAGCTGGCGTGGGTCAACAAAATCGCGAATCCGGCTGTTTAAAGGTGTTGCGTCTGTTCTCTTGCAGGGCGTCGCAATTCAGGCTGGATTCTAGAACCAACCTTTGGAGTTCTTATGTCAGTCACCATGCGTGAAATGCTGGAAGCCGGCGTCCATTTCGGGCACCAAACCCGCTTCTGGAACCCGAAGATGGCTCCGTACATCTACGGCCATCGGAACAAGATCCACATCATCAACCTCGAGAAGACGCAGCCGCTCTTCAACGACGCGATGAAGTTCATCCGCCAGCTTGCTTCCAAGCGCGGCACCATCCTCATGATCGGCACCAAGCGCCAGGCTCGCGAGGTGATCGCCCTCGAAGCGCAACGCGCCGGCATGCCCTACGTCGATCAGCGCTGGCTCGGCGGCATGATGACCAACTTCAAGACGGTCAAGGGTTCGCTGAAGAAGCTGAAGGACATGCAGGCTCAGATCGAAGCCGGCACCGAAATCCGCATCAAGAAAGAAGCGCTGTTGTTCCAGCGTGATCTGGCCAAGCTGGAAAAAGACATCGGCGGCATCCAGAACATGACGGCCCTGCCCGATGCGATGTTCGTCATCGATGTGGGCTACCACAAGATTGCCGTGGCCGAAGCCAAGAAGCTGGGCATCCCCGTGATCGGCGTGGTGGACTCCAACCACTCTCCCGAAGGCATCGACTACGTGATCCCCGGTAACGACGACTCGTCCAAGGCTGTGGCGCTGTACGCCCGTGCCGTGGCCGACGCCGTGCTGGAAGGGCGCGCCAACGCCACCACCGATGTGGTCCAGGCCGTCTCGGCCGAAGGCGACGAGTTCGTGGAAGTCAGCGAAAACGCGTGAGTCAGCGGCCCCGCTTCACCTACGCGGTGAGCATCAAAAGGGGCTGCTTCAGCCCCTTTTTTTCAACATGAATTTTGTAGCCAGCCCGCGCTGGCTGCCTTGAGCCCACAGGAGATTTGAGATGGCTGCAATTACCGCAAGCATGGTCGCCGAGCTTCGCGCCAAGACCGACGCCCCCATGATGGAGTGCAAGAAGGCCTTGACCGAAGCCGAAGGTGACTTCGACAAGGCTGAAGAACTGTTGCGCGTCAAGCTCGGCAGCAAAGCCGGCAAGGCCGCTTCGCGCGTGACCGCCGAAGGCGTGGTCGCTGCGTCGGTGTCTGGCACCGTTGGTGCCCTAATCGAAGTCAATTGCGAAACCGACTTCGTCTCCAAGAACGACGACTTCCTGGCCTTCACCAACGGCGTGGCCGAACTGGTTGCCAAGAGCAACCCGGCCGACGTGGCGGCGCTGTCGGCTCTGCCGCTGTCACAAGCCGGCTTCGGCCCCACTGTGGAAGACGTGCGCAAGGGCCTGATCGGCAAGATTGGCGAAAACATGTCGATCCGCCGCTTCAAGCGTTATGCCGACGGCGGCAAGCTGGCCAGCTACCTGCACGGCACGCGCATCGGCGTGATCGTTGAATACAACGGTGATGAAGTCGCCGCCAAAGATGTGGCCATGCACGTGGCCGCCATGAAGCCGGTGTCGCTGGCTTCGTCGGACGTGCCCGCCGCGCTGATCGAAAAAGAGCGCTCGGTGGCGGCACTCAAGGCTGCCGAATCGGGCAAACCGGCTGAGATCGTCGCCAAGATGGTCGAAGGCTCGGTCACCAAATACCTAAAGGAGGTCAGCCTCTTCAACCAGGTGTTTGTAAAGGCCGCTGATGGCAAGCAAACCGTCGAGCAGCACCTGAAGGCGGTCAAGACCGACGTCAAGGCGTTCACACTTTACGTGGTAGGCGAGGGTATCGAGAAGAAGGTCGACGACTTCGCGGCCGAAGTGGCTGCGCAAGTGGCTGCCGCCAAGGGCAGTTGATTCTCTCGGTCTGCGAGCGAGAACGGGGCGGTGTCGCCTCGCTTCGCGGATAGACTTCAACGCCACTGTCGAAAGCCATCTCTGGAGGAACTCCGCATGCCGGCGTACAAGCGCATCCTGCTCAAGCTGTCGGGCGAAGCCCTGATGGGCGACGATGCCTATGGCATCAACCGCGCCACCATCGTTCGCATGGTGCGCGAGATTCAAGAAGTCACTCAGCTGGGTTGTGAAGTGGCGGTGGTCATCGGCGGCGGCAACATCTTCCGCGGTGTGGCTGGCGGCGCGGTGGGCATGGATCGCGCCACGGCCGACTACATGGGCATGCTGGCCACCGTGATGAACTCGCTGGCGCTTGCCGACACCATGCGACAAGAAGGCATGACGGCGCGTGTGATGTCGGCCATTGCCATCGAGCAGGTGGTCGAGCCCTACGTGCGCCCCAAGGCCTTGCAGTACCTCGAAGAGGGCAAGGTCGTGGTGTTTGCGGCCGGCACCGGCAACCCCTTCTTCAC
>JACMKJ010000462.1 GCA_014380155.1 Rhizobacter sp.
TGGTGATCGGTGGGGGCAACATTTTCCGTGGTGTCGCGGGCGGCTCGGTCGGTATGGACCGGGCCACTGCCGATTACATGGGAATGCTGGCCACCGTGATGAATGCCCTTGCCCTGGCCGATGCCATGGACAAGCAGGGCCTGATAGCGCGCGTGATGTCCGCCATCGCCATCGAGCAGGTGGTCGAGCCCTACGTGCGCCCCAAGGCCTTGCAGTACCTCGAAGAGGGCAAGGTCGTGGTGTTTGCGGCCGGCACCGGCAACCCCTTCTTCACCACCGACACGGCGGCTGCGCTGCGTGGCGCAGAAATCGGCGCCGAGATCGTGCTCAAGGCCACAAAGGTCGATGGTGTCTACACCGCCGACCCCAAGAAAGACCCGACGGCCACCCGCTACACACGGGTGAGCTTTGATGAAGCCATTGCCCGTAATCTGCAGGTGCTGGATGCGACCGCCTTCGCGTTGTGTCGCGACCAGAAACTGCCGATCAAGGTGTTCAGCATCTTCAAGGACGGTGCACTGAAACGCGTGGTGATGGGCGAGGACGAGGGCACGCTTGTCCACGTTTGATCTCTGGAGAGCAGCAACATGAGCATTGCAGACATCCGCAAGACGGCCGAAACCAAGATGGCCAAGTCGATTGAGTCGTTCAAGGGCGAATTGCAGAAGATTCGCACCGGCCGTGCCCACCCCGGCATCCTTGACCAGGTGCAAGTCGACTATTACGGCTCGATGGTGCCCATCAGCCAGGTGGCCAACGTGACCCTGCTCGACGCTCGCACCATCAGCGTCCAGCCCTGGGAAAAGGGCATGGGACAGAAAATCGAGAAGGCCATCCGCGAGTCGGACCTGGGCCTCAACCCCGCTACACAAGGCGACCTGCTGCGTGTGCCCATGCCCGCGCTGAGCGAAGAGCGCCGCCGCGACCTGGCCAAGATCGTTCGCAATGCCGGTGAAGACGCCAAGATCGCTGTGCGCAACCTGCGCCGCGACGGCAACGACCAGGCCAAGAAGCTGCTGAAGGACAAGGAAATCACCGAAGACGACGAGCGCCGCTCGCTCGATGAGGTGCAAAAGCTGACCGACCGCGTGATCGCTGAAATCGACCGCCTGATCTCGGCCAAGGAAGCGGAGATCATGGCCGTTTGATGCGGTCGCGATCTCTCACCTTCCCGCCGCTGAGCTGACCGCCGTTCGTGGACTCCGCCAATCGCATTCCGCGCCATGTGGCCATCGTCATGGATGGCAACGGCCGCTGGGCCAAGAAGCGCTTCATGCCGCGCTTCTTCGGCCACAAGCAGGGTGTCGATGCGCTGATGCGCACGGTGCGAGCCTGCGCCGACCGCGGCATCGAATACGTCACCGTCTTTGCGTTCTCGTCTGAGAACTGGAAGCGGCCCACCGAAGAGGTGTCGGGCCTGATGGGCTTGGTGCTGGTAACAGTGTCGAAGTACCTCACCAAGATGGTCGGCGAGGGTGTGCGGGTGCGAATCGTCGGCGACTTGTCTCAGGTATCAGACCGTGTGCGTGCCGCGCTCGACGAGGCCGAACGTTCGACCCGGCACAACAGCCGCATCAACCTGTCGGTGGCTTTCAACTACGGTGGTCGCTGGGACGTGGTGCAAGCCTGCCGTCAAGCGATAGAGGCCGGCGTGTCGGCTACATCGCTCGACGAAGCCACGCTGTCGCGCTTCATGGCGATGAACTTTGCACCCGACCCCGATCTCTTCATTCGCACCGGCGGCGAGGTGCGTATCAGCAACTTCCTGCTGTGGCAAGCCGCGTACTCCGAGCTGGTGTTCAGCGACTGCCTGTGGCCCGACTTCGGCGAGAAGCAGCTCGATGAGGCACTGGCCGACTACGCCCGCCGTGACCGCCGCTTCGGGCTGGTGTCGTCCGCCGACCAGCTGCTGACCGCGAAGGCCTGAGCATGCTCAAACAACGGGTCATCACTGCGCTCGTGATGTTGGCTTTTCTGCTGCCGGCGCTGTTTGCGCCGATGGCATGGCCGTTTGCGTTGTTGATGTTGTTGATGGCGGGGGCTGCCGCCTGGGAATGGGGGCGGCTCAATTCGGCACCGGGCACCGTCGCCGTGGTGATGGGCTTGCTGGTGGCCGCCGCTTGCGGCCTGGCGATGTGGGCTGGCTGGGTGCGGGTCGGGCCAAGCATCGCCTGGTGGGTGGCGTTTGGTGTCTGGGTGCTGGGTGGAGCGCTTGCGCTGAAGGTGGGCCCGGGCGCGTGGCACACCGTGCCCCCCGCAGCGCGTTGGCTGCTGGGCGCCGCGGCGATCTGGACGGCATGGCTGGCCCTGTCCAGCGCCAAGGCCACAGGCATCAATTTCATCCTCTCAATTTTCTGCTTGGTCTGGATAGCCGACATCGCGGCCTACTTCGGTGGCAAGGCCTTCGGGCGCCGCAAGCTGGCCTTGGCCATCAGCCCCGGCAAGAGCTGGGAAGGTGCCTGGAGCGGCATGTTGGGCGTGCAGTTGCTGGCACTCGCTTGGATCTGGGCAGACAGGCACTGGAACCTGGCGCAGATCGATTCGGCCAGCATGTTTACCGTGTTGCTGAATCGTTTTGATGTGGCCGGGCTGGTGTTGATCCTGGTGTTTCTCAGTGCCATGAGCATCGTCGGCGATCTGGTCGAGTCGCTGGTCAAGCGCAGCGCCGGTGCCAAAGACAGCAGCGGCCTGCTACCCGGTCACGGCGGCGTGCTAGATCGGGTGGATGCGCTCCTGCCCGTGTTCCCCATCGCGATGGCCTTAAGCACTCTCTGACCCTCATGGATCACTCCACGTTCACGCGCCAGCGCGTCTGCATCCTCGGGTCGACCGGCAGTGTGGGTGCGAACACGCTCGACGTGATGTCGCGTCACCGTGATCGCTACGAGGTGTTTGCGTTGAGCGCACACAGCCGCGTCGACACCTTGCTGGCCCAGTGTGTGCAATGGAAGCCGCGCTTTGCCGTGATGCCGCAACCTGCGCAGGCGAAGTGGCTGCGCGAGGGCCTGCACGCGGCCGGCGTGCGCACCGAGGTCATGGAGGGTGCGCAGGCGCTATCGTTGATCGCGGCCCATCCTGAGGTGGATGCCGTGATGGCCTCCATCGTCGGTGCGGCCGGCCTGGAGCCCTGCATGGCTGCGGCACGTGCCGGAAAGCGTCTGCTGCTGGCCAACAAGGAAGCGCTGGTGGTGGGTGGTGCGCTGTTCATGCAAGCCGTGCGCGAGGGCGGCGCGACGCTGCTGCCGATCGACAGCGAACACTCGGCCATCTTTCAGTGCCTGCCCGAAGACCGCAGCACATGGGGCGAGCGCATCGACCACATCGTGCTCACCGCCTCGGGTGGGCCGTTTCGCCAACGCGACCCCGCGAGCCTGGCGAGCGTGACCCCCGACGAGGCCTGCGCCCACCCCAACTGGGTGATGGGGCGCAAGATCTCGGTCGACTCGGCCACCATGATGAACAAGGCGCTCGAAGTGATCGAGGCGCGCTGGCTGTTTGACCTCACGCCAGAGCAGATTCGCGTGGTCATTCACCCGCAAAGCATCATCCATTCGATGGTCGTGTGCCGAGACAACTCGGTGCTGGCCCAATTGGGCACGCCCGACATGCGGGTGCCCATTGCCTACGGCCTGTCGTTCCCCGAGCGTATCGAGTCGGGTGCGTCGGCCCTTGATTTCACCCGCCTCGCCAGCCTGCAGTTCGAGCCGGCCGACATGACCCGCTACCCGGGCCTTCAACTGGCCTGGGACACCTTGCGTGGAACTGAAGGCAGCACCGCTGTGTTGAACGCTGCCAACGAAGTGGCAGTGGCGGCGTTTCTGTCGGGAACCATCCGCTTCGATCAGATTCACAACGTCAATGCGCGCACGCTCGATACCGTCACCCCAACTGCAGATGCCTGCCGCTGCGTGGAGGGCCTGCTCGCAATCGATGCGCAAGCCCGCCGTGCGGCCGAGCAACTGGTGACCGGGCTGCATTCGACATGATCACCGTCCTGGCCTTCATCGTGACGCTGGGCGTGCTCATCGTCATTCATGAGTACGGTCACTACCGCGTGGCGGTGGCTTGTGGTGTCAAGGTGCTGCGCTTCTCGGTGGGGTTCGGCAAGGTGATCTGGCGCCGCCAGGCCACGCCCGACAGCACCGAGTTTGTGCTGTCAGCATTGCCCTTGGGTGGCTACGTGCGCATGCTCGACGAGCGCGAGGGCCCGGTGGCGCCCGGCGAGTTGTCGATGGCCTTCAACCGCAAGCCCTTGTGGCAGCGCACGGCCGTGGTGGCGGCCGGGCCGGTTGCCAACCTGTTGCTGGCCGTTTTGCTTTACGCGGCGGCGCACTGGATCGGCGTCGACGAACCCAAGGCCCGCTTCGGGGCACCGGTCGCAGCCAGCCTGGCCGAACGAGCCGGGCTGCGCGCCGGCGATTGGGTGCGTGCCTATTCGCTCGATGGTGCGCAGTGGCAAGACGTCCGTTCGATGACCGACCTGCGCTGGGAGGTCACCCAAGCCGTGCTGCAGGGCCAGCGCTTGCACCTGATGATCAGCGACGGGCAGGGTCGAGGCCAACGAGCCGCCGTGCTCGATCTCGACACGCTGGGCGCGAAGGACATTGACGCCAAGCTCATGCGCAGCATCGGCCTGGGCGCTCCCTACAGCGGCGACACCGCGGTGCTCGCACGCGTGATGCCCGGTGGCGCAGGCGCCAAGGCCGGCCTGCGCGATGGTGATGTGGTGCGCAGCATCGACGGCGCGCCGGTGAGTGACAGCGAGCAGTTGCGCAACATCATCCGCGAGAGCGCGGGTCGTGCGGCGCAGACCCCCATGCTGTGGCAAGTGGAGCGCGAAGGGCGAATGCTCGACCTCAGCGTGCAACCTAGCGTCGTGACCGAGGGTGACAAACAAATCGGCCGCATCGAGGTGGCCCTGGGCAAGCCGCCCGAGATGGTGACCGTTCAATACGGCCCCTGGGAAGGCTTCTCGCACGCCGTGTCGCGCACCTGGGAGGTCTCGACCCTCACACTGCGCATGCTGGGTCGCATGTTGATCGGCGAGGCCTCGCTGAAGAACCTCAGCGGACCCTTGACGATCGCCGACTATGCGGGCCAATCGGTGCGCCTGGGCCTGGCCTACTACCTCGGTTTCCTGGCCGTCGTCAGTGTCGGTCTGGGGGTGCTCAACCTGCTGCCGTTGCCCGTCCTCGATGGTGGGCACCTGATGTATTATCTTTTTGAAGCGGTGACAGGGCAGCCCCCGTCAGATGCGTGGCTTGAGCGGCTGCAGCGTGGCGGAGTCGCCATCATGCTCATGATGACGTCGCTCGCTCTCTACAACGATGTGGCCCGCCTCCTGGGCCTGCACTAAAAACTGCATGCGCACTCCCCCTGTCTCGTCTCGCACCCGCTCGTCTTTCCTGCGCCCGACCGTTCTTTCGATCGCGCTCGCCGCTGCCTTGCATGCCGGCTCAGCCTGGGCCGTGACGCCCTTCGTGCTGAAGGACATCCGCGTCGAGGGCCTGCAGCGCTCCGACGCGGGCACTGTCTTCGCCTCGCTGCCGTTTCGCATCGGCGACACCTATAACGATGAGAAGGGCGCCGCCGCCTTGCGCGCTTTGTTTGCCACGGGCCTCTTCAAAGATGTTCGCGTCGAGGTCGATGGCGATGTGGTGGTGGTGATCGTCGACGAACGTTCGGTGATTGCCAACATCGACTTCGTCGGCCTGAAGGAGTTCGACAAGGAAGTCCTCGTCAAGTCGCTCAAAGACTTCGGCATCGGCGAAGGTCTGCCCTTCGACAAGGCCTTGGCTGACCGCGCCGAGCAGGAGCTCAAGCGCCAATATCTCACGCGCAGCCTGTATGCCGCTGAAGTGGTGACCACGGTCACGCCGCAAGAGCGCAACCGTGTCAACGTCACCTTCACCATCACCGAGGGCGGTGCATCCCACATCGGCGAGATCCGCATCCAGGGCAACAAGGCTTTCTCCGAGAGCACGCTCAAGGGCCTGTTCGACCTCAACGACGGCGGCTGGCTCAACTGGTACACCAAGGCCGACCGCTATTCGCGCTCCAAGCTCACCGCCGACCTGGAAACACTGCGTGCCTACTACCTGAACCGCGGTTACCTCGAGTTCTCGGTCGAGTCGACGCAGGTGGCCATCTCGGGTGACAAGCAAGACATCAGCATCACGGTGACCATCAACGAGGGCCAGCCGTACACGGTCACGGGTGTCAAGCTCGAAGGCGATTACCTCGGCAAGGACGAAGACTTCAAACGCTTGGTGACGATCCGCCCCGGTGAGGCTTATCGCGCTGAGTCGGTGGCCGAAACGACCAAGGCCTTCACCGACCGCTTCGGCACCTATGGTTATGCGTTCGCCCGCGTCGAGGCACGCCCCGAGATCGACCGTGCCACCGGGCAGGTGGTGGTGGCGTTGGTGGCCGACCCGGCACGCCGTGTCTACGTGCGCCGCATCAATGTGGCCGGTAACAGCCGTACCCGAGACGAAGTGGTGCGCCGCGAGTTGCGCCAGTTCGAGTCGTCGTGGTACGACGGCCAGCGAATCAAGCTGTCGCGTGACCGCGTCGACCGCCTGGGCTACTTCAAGGAAGTGAACGTCGAGACCAACGAGGTCCCGGGCGCGCAAGACCAGGTTGACCTCACGATGACGGTGGTCGAGCGTCCCACCGGTAACCTTTCGTTGGGCGCAGGTTTTTCGAGTGCCGACAAACTGGCTCTGTCTGCCTCGGTGCGTCAAGACAACGTGTTCGGTACCGGCAACTACCTTGGCATCGACATCAACACCAGCAAGTCGGCCCGCACCCTGGTGGTGAGCGCGGTCGACCCCTACTTCACCATCGACGGCATCTCGCGTGCATTCGACATCTTCTACCGCACCCAGAAGCCGATCAACAGCCAGGGCGAAGAGTACGAACTGGTGACGCCAGGTGTTTCGTT
Source organism: Rhizobacter sp. (assembly GCA_014380155.1). Taxonomy (GTDB): domain Bacteria; phylum Pseudomonadota; class Gammaproteobacteria; order Burkholderiales; family Burkholderiaceae_C; genus Rhizobacter. Next base: position 6,947 of record JACMKJ010000462.1, read on the forward strand.
GCGATTCGGTGTGCCGTTTAGCGAATACGACACCGTGTTCTTCGGTGCGGGCTTCGAGCAGACCGAAATTCGCGGGGCGACGTCGGGCCTTCCGAACAACTACTTCATCCAGAGAGAAAACTTCGGCGCCAAGAGCAGCTCGGTGCCCATCACCATGGGCTGGACGCGTGACGGCCGTGACAGCGCCCTGGTGCCCAACGAAGGGCGCTACGAGCGCGTCAATGTGGAGTGGGGCGCCGCCGGCGACACACGCTACCTTCGAACCAACCTGCAGTATCAGCAGTACTGGCCGCTGACCAAGAAGTACACCTTCGCCGTCAATGCGGAAGTGGGCCTGGGCCGGGGCTTGCAGGGTCGCCCGTACCCGATCTTCAAGAACTTCTACGGCGGTGGCCTCGGCACCGTGCGCGCCTTTGACCAGGGCACACTCGGTCCGGTCGACGCCCTAGGCGGATACACGGGTGGCACCAAGCGGCTCAACGTGAACAGCGAGTTGTACCTGCCTGTGCCCGGCGCCGGCAACGACCGCACGTTGCGCATCTTTGCCTACATGGACGCCGGCAATGTGTGGGGCGATCAGACGCCGAACTACGCCGATCCGCTGCGTGTTTCGGCGGGCCTGGGCCTGAGCTGGGTGTCGCCGGTAGGCCCGCTGAAGCTCAGCTACGGCAAGCCGATCCGGTATGTCTCAACAGATAGAATTCAGCGTCTGCAATTCCAGATCGGGACCGCGTTCTAATGAACAGCTCATTTATCAAGTCCATGGTGCTCGCCACCTGCCTGGCCTTGGCAGGGTGGAGCGCACAGGCTCAGGAACTGAAGATCGGGTACGTCAACAGCGACAAGGTCTTGCGTGATGCGCTGCCGGCACGCGCCGCGTACACCAAGATCGAAGCCGAGTTCGGCAAGCGCGACAAGGAACTCACCGATCTGGGCACCCGGCTCAAGAGTGCCGCCGACAAGCTGGACAAGGAAGGCCCCACGCTGGGTGAGTCAGAGCGGGTGCGCCGCCAGCGCGAGCTGGTTGACCAAGACCGCGAGCTCCAACGCAAACGCCGCGAATACCAGGAAGACCTGAACCAGCGTCGCAATGAAGAGCTCGCCTCGTTGGTGGATCGTGCCAACAAGATCATCAAGCAGATCGCCGACCAGGAAAAGTACGACCTGATCGTCCAGGAAGTCATCTTCGCCAGCTCTCGCATCGACATCACCAAAAAGGTGATCGACGCCCTCAACGCTCAGGGCGGAAAGTGACCGGTGGCCGAGGCCACACTGGGTGACATTGCTGCCCACCTGGGCGGTGAACTGATCGGCGACCCGGGTCTGCGCATCACCCGCATCGGCCCGCTCGAAGGCGCAACACCTTCGACCATCGCGTTTCTCGCCAACCCCAAATACCAGTCGCAGCTGGCCTCGTCGCAGGCAGGCTGCGTGATCGTGGGCCCCGCGATGCGAGAGTTCGCGGCGGCGCGTGGTGCGGCTTTGGTCGTGCCGGATGCCTATCTCGGTTTTGCGCGCCTGACGCAGTGGTGGGCCGCACGCATTCGACCTGCCGCCACGGTGGGGGTGCACCCCAGCGCCGTGGTGGACCCGAGCGCCTCCATCGCTGCCAGCGCCAGCATTGGCCCCTTTGTCGTGATCGAAGCCGATGTTGTCATCGGTGAGGGCGCGGTGATCGGCGCCCAGTCTTTTGTCGGGCGAGGCGCCAGCGTCGGCAGAGCCACCCGACTCTCTTCGCGTGTGACTCTTGGCTACGGTTGCCACATCGGCGAACGCGGCATCGTGCACAGCGGCGTCGTGATCGGTGCCGATGGTTTCGGGTTTGCGCCCAGCGCCGAGGGCGCGGTCAAGATCGAGCAGCTGGGCGGCGTGCACCTCGGAAACGACGTCGAGATCGGCGCCAACACCTGCATCGACCGTGGCGCGCTGGAAGACACCGTGCTGGAAGATGGCGTCAAGCTCGACAACCTCGTGCAGATCGGCCACAACGTGCGCGTGGGGGCCCATACCGCGATGGCCGGGTGTGTGGGTGTGGCAGGCAGTGCGGTCATTGGTTCACGCTGTTTCCTGGGTGGGGGTGCCATCGTGCTGGGGCACCTGAAGCTGGCCGACGGCGTGAACATCTCGGCTGCCAGCGTCGTCACGCGCTCGATTCACCAGGCCGGCACCTACAGCGGCGTGTTCCCCATCGACGACAATGCCTCCTGGGAAAAAAATGCCGCCACGCTGCGCAACTTGCACGCCTTGCGAGAGCGCTTGCGGGCCCTTGAAAAGAAGACGACCTGACCATGATGGATATTCACCAGATTCTCAAGAAGTTGCCGCACCGCTACCCCATCTTGCTGGTGGACCGTGTGATCTCCCTCGAGAAGAACAAAAGCATCAAGGCGCTGAAGAACGTCAGCATCAACGAGCCTTATTTCAATGGCCACTTCCCGCACCGCCCGGTGATGCCGGGTGTGTTGATGCTCGAAGCGCTGGCGCAAGCTGCGGCCATCCTCGCCATCGAGACGCTCGAGATCACGCTCGACGACCAGACGGTGTTCTATTTCGCCGGCATCGACGCGGCCCGCTTCAAGCGCCCCGTGGAGCCGGGCGATCAGCTCACACTCGACGTGACGCTCGAGCGCATGAAAGCAGGCGTTTGCAAGTTCAAGGCGCGTGCCCTGGTCGGTGAAGAGTTGGCCGTCGAGGCCGAACTGACCTGCACGATGCGCCGCGTTGCCTGACAGAGGAGGCTCGCACATGGCCAGCATTCACCCGACTGCCATCGTCGACCCGAAGGCCGAGCTTGCCGACTCGGTGAGCGTGGGCCCCTATGCCGTGATCGGCCCGCAGGTGCGGGTGGGCGAGGGCACGACCATCGGCGCGCATTGTGTGATCGAAGGCCGCACGACGATCGGCCGCGACAACCGCATCTATCAGTTCAACTCGATCGGTGCCATGCCGCAAGACATGTCGCACGCCGGCGAGGTGACCGAGCTGGTGATCGGTGACCGTAACACCATCCGCGAGTTCTGCACCTTCAACACCGGCACCTTCAAAGAGCAGGGTGTCACCCGCATCGGCAGCGACAACTGGATCATGGCTTACGTGCACATTGCGCACGACGTGCAACTGGGCGACCGCACCGTGCTGGCCAACAACGCGACACTGGCCGGCCATGTGCACGTCGGCGATTGGGCCGTGATTGGTGGCCTGACGGGCGTGCACCAGTTCGTGCACGTCGGGGCGCACTCGATGATCGGTTTCCAGGGGCACGTGGCCCAAGACGTGGCCCCGTTCATGACCGCCGACGGCAGCCCGCTGGGCGTGCGCGCGGTCAACCTCACCGGCCTGAAGCGGCGTGGGTTCAGCGACGAGCGGCAGCGTGCCATCCGGCAGATGCACAAGCTGATCTTTCGCAACAGCTTGACGCTGGAGCAGGCCAAGGTCGAGATCGAGTCCTTGCGCGGCCAGGGCGCCGACGAAGACATCCAGACCATGAAGGACTTCCTCGCTGCGTCGACCCGCGGTCTGGTGCGCTGAGCGGCATGGTGCAGAGATGAACGAGGTGACGGCCGCCCCTCGCCTGGCGATGGTGGCCGGTGAGGTTTCTGGCGACCTGCTGGCCGGTTTGCTGCTCGGTGGCTTGAAAGCCCGCTGGCCTGAGCTGGGTTCTTTCGGCATCGGCGGCCCCAAGATGGCCGCCCACGGGTTCGACGCGTGGTGGCCCCACGAGAAGCTCGCGGTGCGTGGCTATGTGGAGGTGCTGCGCCACTACCGGGAGCTGCTGGGCATCCGCAACCAGCTCGGCGATCGTTTGCTGACAGAACGTCCCGACGCCTTCATCGGTGTCGATGCTCCCGACTTCAACCTCGGCCTGGAGACGCGCCTGAAGGCGCAGGGCATCAAGACCATCCACTTCATCAGCCCGTCGATCTGGGCCTGGCGCGGCAAACGCATCGAGAAGATCGGTGCGGCGGCCGACCATGTGTTGTGCATCTTCCCGTTCGAGCCGGCGATCTACGCGAAGCACGGCATTGCGGCGAGTTATGTCGGGCACCCACTGGCCGATGCGATCCCGCTGGAGGTGCCACGTGAGGCGAGCCGCCAGAAGCTGGGGCTCGCGGCCGATGCGCAGGTGGTGGCCTTGTTGCCTGGAAGCCGGCGGTCCGAGATCGAGTACATCGCGCCCCGGCTGTTGGCAGCGGCCGAGTTGATGAAACGTGAACGGCCTGGCCTGCGTTTCATTTTCCCCGTGGTTCCGGGCCTGCAGGCCCTCGTCGAGCCCTTGGTGGCCGAGCATGCCCCGACGGCGCAGATTGTCCTGCTCCATGGTCAATCGCACGAAGCACTCGCGGCCTGCGACGTGACGCTGATCGCGAGCGGCACCGCCACGCTGGAGGCCGCGCTCTTCAAGCGGCCGATGGTCATCGCCTATGCGATGAACTGGCTCAGCTGGCAGATGATGAAACGCATGGCCTACCAGCCGTGGGTGGGCCTGCCCAACATCCTGCTGGGCGAGTTCGCCGTGCCCGAGTTGCTGCAGGAAAACGCTTCGCCACAAAAACTGGCGCAAGCCGCGTTCAACTGGCTGGACAATCGCGAGGCCTGCGCCGCCCTTGGCGAACGTTTCCACACCTTGCACCAGCAACTGCGCTGCAACACCGCACAAGCTGCCACCGATGCCATCGAGAAAATCCTCAACGCCTGAGCAGCTCGGCCTGCACTTCGATGTCATCGGCCTGATCGCCGGCGTTGACGAGGCCGGCCGCGGCCCGCTTGCGGGGCCGGTGGTGGCGGCGGCGGTGATCCTCGACGACCTGAAGCCGATCAAGGGTTTGAACGACTCCAAGAAGCTCTCGGCCGCCCAGCGCGAACGGCTTTACGACGAAATCCGCGCCAAGGCCTTGTGTTGCGCCATCGCTGAAGCCTCGGTGGAAGAGATCGATTCGCTCAACATCCTGCAGGCCACCATGCTGGCCATGCGCCGTGCGGTGGAGGGCTTGCGCCTGAAACCAGGCAAGGTGCTGGTCGATGGCAACCGCCTGCCGGTGCTGAAGATCGCTGCCGAAGCCATCGTGAAGGGCGACGCCAAGGTGAAGGCGATCTCGGCCGCATCCATCCTCGCCAAGGTCTACCGCGACCGCCTGTGCCTGGCCTTGCACGAGCAGCACCCGCTGTACGGGTTTGATGGGCACAAGGGTTACCCGACGCCGGAGCACCTGGCGGCCCTGCGTGAGCACGGTGCCTGCCCGCAGCACCGTCGCTCCTTCGGCCCGGTGCGTGAGGCGCTTGGAGGCGGTTGAGGTGGTCACGGTCAAGGCGATCAGCTCACGCGACAACCCTTTGCTGGTGCGGCTGCGCAAGCTGGCGGCCGACCCGGGCGCTTACCGCAAGCTCGGCGAGGTATGGATCGAAGGCGACCACCTGTGCGCGGCCTTTTTGCAGCGCGGTGGCACCGCCCCGCACGCCGTCATCACCGAAGCAGCCTGGGAGCAGCCCTCGCTGCGCGAACTGGCCAGCCGTGCAGAAACGGTGGCCATCGTTCCGCAGGCTTTGATGGCGGCTTTGAGCGCGCTCGAGTCTGCCGCGCCTTTGGGTTTTGCGGTGCCCTGGCAAGGGCAGGGTGTGTTGCTGCCCGACGCCGCCACCGTGGTGCTGGACCGGCTGCAAGACGCCGGCAACGTGGGCGCCATCATCCGCAGCGCGGCGGCGTTTGGGTTTGCGCAGATCGTCGCGATCAAGGGCACGGCCGCGTTGTGGTCGCCCAAGGTGCTGCGTGCCGGCATGGGAGCGCATTTCGGCTTGAAGCTGGTGGAGGGCGTGGACGAATCTGCGCTGGATGCCATCAAGCTCGCCATGCTGGCCACCAGCTCGCACGCCGAACACGCATTGCATGAGGTCGACCTTCCTTGGCCGTGTGCCTGGGTACTGGGGCATGAAGGGCAGGGCGTGTCAGCCGCCTTGATGCAGCGCTGCTCGCAGGCGCTGCGCATCCCGCAGCCTGGCGGCGAAGAGTCGTTGAACGTGGCCGCGGCGGCGGCGGTGTGCCTCTACGAATCGGCTCGCCAGCGCCTTTAATACATCAGCCTGTCCGGGCGAATGTCCCGCAGGATCGTGGTTGCGATTTCTTCGATCGACTTGTGGGTCGACGACAGCCACGAGATGCCTTCACGCCGCATCATGGCTTCGGCGGCACTCACCTCGTGGCGGCAGTTTTCGAGGCTCGAGTACTTGCTGTTGGGCCGGCGCTCGTTGCGAATCTCTGACAGGCGCTCCGGCGCGATGGTGAGGCCGAAGCATTTTTTCTTGTGCGGCGCCAGGCTGCGCGGGATCTCGTTGCGATCGAAGTCTTCGGGGATCAGCGGGTAGTTGGCCGCCTTGATGCCGTGCTGCATGGCGAGGTAGAGCGAGGTCGGTGTCTTGCCGCTGCGGCTCACGCCGACCAGGATCACATCAGCCTGCTCCAGGTTCTTGGCCGATTGGCCGTCGTCGTGGGCCAGCGAGAAGTTGATGGCCTCGATGCGGTCGGTGTATTCCTGGCTCTTCGAGACATCGGTGAAACGCCCCACCCGGTGGTTGGAGGTAACGCCGAACTCGGCCTCCAGGGGCTCGATGAAGGTGTTGAACATGTCGAGCACGAAGCCCTTGCTTTCCTTGAAGATATTCAGCAGCTCGGCCTCGACCAGCGTCAGGAAGACAACAGGCTTCACGCCTTCCAGCTCAGCCGAGTGGTTGATTTCGCGTACCACCTGGTGCGCCTTGTCGGCGCTGTCGATGAACGGCCTGCGCACATGGCGCGGTTTGCCCGGGAACTGGGCCAGGATCGAGTTGCCGAAGGTCTCGGCGGTGATGCCGGTGCCATCGGAGACAAAGTAGACGGTGCGGTTCGGCATGGATATTGGGGGGTGAGGCGACTGGCCGATCATAGGCAAATCGCTCGTAGAATCGTGCCGACTCTTCCCAGTCGCCCATGCAGCCCTCCGCTTCCTCACAAGAACGCCTTTCGCAGCGGCCCGCGCGGCAAACGCTTGAGCCCCATTCCGGCTCGCGACCCCACTGGGAACACCCGGTTTTTCAACATCACGGAGTTTTCCCATGTCACCCACAAATCTGGCGACCGCCCTGGTCGTGCCGTTTGAACACCTGAGGATGTCCGACGTCGAGTCGGTTGGCGGCAAAAACGCCTCCCTCGGCGAAATGATCAGCCAGCTGGCCGCCTCGGGCGTGCGCGTTCCGGGTGGTTTTGCGACCACCGCTCATGCCTTTCGCCAGTTTCTGGCGCACAACGGTCTAGCCGACAAGATCAATGCCCGCCTGGCGGTCCTGAACACCGAAGACGTGCGTGCCTTGGCGCAAGCCGGTGCCGAGATCCGCAAGTGGGTCGAAGACACGCCGTTCCCGGCCGACCTGCAGGCGGCCATCACCGCCGAGTTCGCCAAGCTCGCGGCCAGCAGCCCGGGCGCCTCGTTTGCGGTGCGCTCGTCGGCCACGGCCGAAGACCTCCCCGATGCCAGCTTTGCCGGCCAGCAGGAGACCTTTCTCAATGTGGTCGGCATCGACGACGTGCTGCACAAGATGAAAGAGGTGTTCGCCAGCCTTTATAACGACCGCGCCATCAGTTACCGCGTGCACAAGGGCTTTGCCCACACCGACGTCGCGCTGTCGGCCGGCGTGCAGCGGATGGTGCGCTCCGATCTGGGTGCGGCGGGCGTGATGTTCACCATCGACACCGAAAGCGGCTTCAAGGAAGTGGTTTTCATCACCTCCAGCTACGGCCTTGGCGAGACGGTGGTGCAGGGCGCCGTGAACCCCGACGAGTTCTACGTGCACAAGCCTTCGCTGAAGGCGGGCAAGGTGGCCGTGATCCGGCGCAACCTGGGCTCCAAGCTGATCAAGATGGAGTTCACCACACCCGAAGAGAAAGCCGCTTCGGGCAAGCTCGTGAAGACGGTCGACACCGCCACCGAACAGCGAAACCGCTATTCGCTCAGCGATGCCGACGTGACCGAGCTGGCGCAATACGCCCTCATCATCGAGCAGCACTACGGGCGCGCGATGGACATCGAGTGGGGCAAGGACGGCGGTGACGGCAAGCTGTACATCCTCCAGGCCCGCCCCGAGACGGTGAAGAGCCAGCAAGAAGGCAAGGCCGAGCAGCGCTACAAGTTGAAGGGCACCGGCACCGTGCTGGCCGAAGGCCGCGCCATTGGCCAGAAGATCGGCACCGGCCCCGTGCGAATCGTGCACAGCCTGGCCGACATGGACATTGTGCAAGCCGGTGACGTGCTCGTCACCGACATGACCGACCCCAACTGGGAGCCGGTGATGAAGCGCGCGAGCGCGATCGTCACCAACCGCGGCGGTCGCACCTGCCACGCGGCCATCATTGCGCGCGAGCTGGGCATCCCCGCCGTGGTGGGTTGTGGTGACGCCACCGAAACCCTGAAAGACGGCGCCCTGGTGACCGTGGCCTGCTCAGAGGGCGACACCGGCTTCATCTACGACGGCCTGCTCGAGACCGAGATCACCGAGGTGCAACGCGGCGAGCTGCCGTACTGCCCGATCAAGATCATGATGAACGTGGGCAACCCGCAGCTGGCCTTCGACTTCTGCCAGATGCCCAACAGCGGCGTGGGTCTGGCGCGGCTCGAGTTCATCATCAACAACAACATCGGCGTTCACCCGAAGGCGATCCTCGACTACCCCAACATCGACCTTGATCTGAAGAAGGCGGTCGAATCGGTGGCACGCGGCCATGCGTCGCCGCGTGCGTTTTATGTCGACAAGCTGGTGGAGGGTGTGGCCACCATCGCAGCGGCCTTCTGGCCCAAGCCGGTGATCGTGCGCCTCTCCGACTTCAAGAGCAACGAGTACCGCAAGCTGATCGGCGGCTCGCGCTACGAGCCTGAAGAAGAAAACCCGATGCTCGGCTTCCGAGGGGCTTCGCGTTATGTGAGCGAGGCCTTTGGCGAGGCGTTTGCGATGGAGTGCGAAGCGCTCAAGCGCGTGCGCGGCGAGATGGGGCTCAACAACGTCGAGATCATGGTGCCCTTCGTGCGCACCCTGGGCCAGGCAAAACGCGTGACCGAGATGCTTGCAGAGCGCGGCCTGAAGCGTGGGCAAGACGGCGTGCGCATCATCATGATGTGCGAGGTGCCGAGCAATGCCGTGTTGGCCGAGCAGTTCCTCGAATACTTCGATGGCATGTCCATCGGCTCGAACGATCTGACCCAACTCACCCTGGGCCTGGACCGCGATTCGGGCATGGAGATCCTTGCAAAAGACTTCGACGAGCGCGACCCGGCCGTCAAGGCCATGATCTCGCGTGCGATCACCGCCTGCCGCGCGGTGGGCAAGTACGTGGGCATTTGTGGCCAGGGGCCGAGCGACCACCCGGACTTTGCCGACTGGCTGGCCGCCGAAGGCATCGTCTCGATCTCCCTCAACCCTGACACGGTGGTCGACACCTGGCGGCGCCTGGCGCGCAGGTGAAGGGCTTCAAGGGTTGCTGAGGATGGCAGCGCGCAGGCGCTGCGTCTGAAAATCGATCCCGATGGCCACCCATGACCCCGAGAACGACCATGCTCATGGCTGAGCCCACGCAAGCGTCGTTCACGCGTCAGCTTCACCGTGTCTACGGAGCGTACGCGCTGGGCTTGTTGGTGTTCATCGCGCTGCTGGCTGGCCTGGAAATGGCCGGCCTTTCGCGTCGCTGGATCGGTGGCATCTTCCTGCTGTCCACCGTGTTGCTCTACGCGGGCATTGGCGTGATCAGTCGCACTACCGATGCCGACGAGTACTACGTGGCCGGCCGGCGTGTACCAGCCGTCTACAACGGCATGGCCACAGCGGCGGACTGGATGTCGGCCGCGTCGTTCATCAGCCTGGCCGGCACGATGTACCTGCAGGGGTATGCAGGCCTGGCCTTCATCATGGGCTGGACGGGGGGCTACTGCCTGGTGGCTCTTTTGCTGGCGCCTTACCTGCGCCGCTTCGGTCAATACACCATCCCCGACTTTCTCGGTGCGCGTTATGGCAGCCACTGGCCACGCCTGATGGGGGTCGTGGCGGCCATCTTGTGCTCGTTCACCTATGTGGTGGCGCAGATCTACGCCATCGGCCTCATCACCAGCCACCTCACCGGCGTGGCGTTCGAGATCGGGGTGTTCCTCGGCTTGGGTGGCGTGCTGGTGTGCTCGTTCCTCGGCGGGATGCGGGCCGTCACCTGGACCCAGATTGCGCAGTACATCGTCATCATCGTGGCCTTCCTGGTGCCGGTGTTCTGGTTGTCGATCAAGCAGACCGGTTCGCCTTTGCCGCAGGCGGTCTACGGCGCGCAGCTGGAGAAGATCACGCAACGCGAGCAGGCGTTGCGGGTCGATCCCAAAGAGCTCGAAGTGATTGCCATGCTGAAAGCGCGTGCCGCCGAATACGCCGCCAAGCTCAAAGACGTGCCCACCGCACTTGCAGGCGAGCAGCGGGATGCTCGAAAGCGGGCTGCCGACTTGCGCGCGGCCGACGCCCCGCTGGCGCAGATCCAGGCAGCGGACAAAGCGGTTCTGGCCTTGCCCCGCGATGCAGACTCCGCCCGGCGCGTGTGGACGCAGGCCAAGGTCAGCAGCGAGATGCGTGCCCAGCCCTTGGGCGGTTTGCCGCCCCACGGCCAGCCCTTTGCGGGCCGCCCCGACGGGTCGGCCACTGAGCAGCGTGACTTCAACGACTCGCGGCGCAACTTCCTGGCGCTCGTTTTCTGCCTGACCATCGGCACCGCGGCCTTGCCGCATCTGTTGATGCGCAGCTACACCACGCCTTCGGTAAGGCAGGCGCGCCAGTCGGTCACCTGGTCGCTGTTTTTTATTTTGCTGCTTTATCTTTCGGCGCCGGCGCTCGCCGTGCTCGTCAAGTACGAGGTGTTCAGCGTGCTGGTCGGCATGCCGTTCGATCAATTGCCTGGCTGGATTGCCAATTGGTCCAAGGTCGACCCGAGCTTGCTGTCGGTGAGCGACATCAACCGCGACGGTGTCCTGCAGCTGGGCGAGATCCGGATCGGCGCCGACATGATCGTGCTGGCCACGCCTGAGATCGGAGGGTTGCCGTTCGTGGTGTCGGGCATGGTGGCGGCCGGCGCGCTGGCTGCGGCGCTGTCGACCGCCGATGGTTTGTTGCTCACCATCTCCAACGCCCTCTCGCACGACGTTTACTTCAAGATGGTCGACCCGAACGCCTCCAACGGTCGGCGTGTCACCACCTCGAAGATGTTGCTGCTGGTGGTGGCCCTGGGTGCGGCGGGGGTTGCGGCCCAGCGGCCGGCCGACATTGTTTTTCTGGTGTCGGCCGCGTTTTCGATTGCCGCGGCGGCCCTGTTCCCTGCACTCGTGCTCGGCGTGTTCTGGAAACGCGCCAACGCCTTTGGCGCAACCCTGGGCATGGCGAGTGGTTTGCTGATCACCGTGTACTACCTGGTTCGCAACGAGGCCTGGATGCGTGACATCTTTCGCATCTCCATGCCTGTTGACCTGTGGTTCGGTATCCAGCCGATCGCCGCCGGTGTCTTCGGCGTGTCGCTGGGGTTAGCGGTGATCGCCGCAGCCAGCCTGCTGAGCCGCCCGGGCGGGCAGCGCAGCGACGGCTTCGTGGACGGCATTCGTCACCCCGAATGAGACGGTGGCCAGGAGGCCATGTTTCGGAGTACACTCGCGGGCTTACCTTGCCACACCCGGTTGAGGGCCGTTTCTGGCCTTTCACATAGACGCCTACGGGGTGGCTAACCCGAAAACCCGCCGATGTCCGGCGGGTCGACGGAAAACCAGAAGGAGTTTCAATGCGTCATTACGAAATCATCCTGCTCATCCATCCGGATCAGAGCGAACAGGTTCCGGCCATGCTGGAGCGCTACAAGGGCACGGTCACCGCGGGTGGTGGCAAGGTGCACCGAGTCGAAGATTGGGGCCGTCGCCAGATGGCTTACCTGATCCAGAAACTCGCCAAGGCGCACTACTTGTGCATCAACATCGAAGCCAGCAAAGAAGTTCTGGCCGAGCTGGAAACGGGTTTCCGTTTCAACGATGCCGTGTTGCGTCACCTGACCGTCGTCAAGAGCAAGGCCGAGACCGGCCCCTCGGTGATGATGAAGTCGGTCGAGAAAGAAGACGCGCGCAAGGCCCCGCAACAGCAGGAGGCTGCGGCCTGACGGCCAGGTGCCTGGCGCTCAACCGGGTTGAGGCGGCATGAACCGGGTGGTTCTGTCGGCACAACTGGTGGAGCGAGGCGCCGTTCGATACACACCGGCCGGTTTGCCGGCTTGCGATTTCCAGCTCAAGCACGAGTCGCAAGTCACAGAAGCCGGCCAGGCCCGCAAGGTCTCCATGGAGATGCGAGCGGTGGCCATCGGTGAGATCGCACAGCGTCTGGTCGCGCTGGAAATCGGAACAGCAGGCACCTTTGCCGGCTTTCTGACCAACCAGCGCAATGGCCGCGGCGCCGTTCTGCATGTGACTGAATTCGAGTGAGCCTGAACCTGTCGTTCTCCGCTCAATGTTTGTTCCGGATAGATATTCAAGTGAGGTGAAATATGCCCCCGCCACGTGGTAAAGGTCGGTTCTCCAAGGACCGCAACCCCAAACGCAATCAACAGTCCCTGCTGTTCCGCCGCAAGCGCTTCTGCCGCTTCACGGTGACCGGCGTCGAAGAGATCGACTACAAGGACATCGACACGCTGCGCGACTTCATCGGTGAGAACGGCAA
>JACMKJ010000002.1 GCA_014380155.1 Rhizobacter sp.
GCGGCCAGCGGCGCCCGCCGTGTCGAGCGCGCCGAGTGCCGATGCCGTCCTCACGCCGACGGCGTCGGGTGAGTCGCTGGAGGCCCGGCGATTCTTGCTGCGGGTCATGAACGACGACACCGTGGCGCTGGCCCTGCGCATCGAAGCGGCCAAGGCGCTGATTTGAGCGCCTCGGCCTGTGTCTAGCTCTTCGCGACCAGCGTTGCGGCCCGCTCCCGGGCCCGCGCCGTCACGCTGCCTGCCAACCCCACCGCACCGTGGCCGGCCAGCATGCGTGCAAACACCTTGCGCACCTCGCTCGCGCTGACGGCCTGCAAGCGCGCCAGCCATGCCTGCGAATCGCGCAGCTGCCCGAAGGTGAACACATCCTGCGCCGCCGTTTCGAGCCGTTTGGCCGGGTGCTCGAGCGCACGCAGGGTGCGCACGCTGATCTGGTTGCGCGCGCGTTGCAGACCCACCGGGTCGCTGCCGTCGGTGTGCTCTTGAAGCAGCCGCGCCGTCTCGGTGAAGAAGGCATCGGCTTGCTTCGGGTCGGTGGCCGCGTCGATGACGATCTGCCCGGCATGCGGCATCACATCGGCCGAGCAGGCGACGTGGTAGGCCAGGCCCCGGCGCTCGCGGATCTCATCGAGCAACGGTGAGCTCATGCCCTCGCCGAGCAGCGCGGCGGCGAGCACGTGGGCCACGTGGCTGTCATCGGTCAAAGGTGGCGCTTCAAAACCCATCACGATCTGGCACTGTTCGCTGCCCGGCACACGGCGTGCCTTCACACCGCCTTGCCACACGGGTGCTGTCACGGTGTTGGGTTCGCCACGCGGCATGTCGCCGAACGCCGCTTCGGTGGCGCGCAGGAAGGCGGCTTCGTCCACCGGCCCGGCGGCGGCCACCACCACGTTGCAAGCGGTGTACTGGCGCTGCACGTAGGCCAGCAAGTCGTCGCGCGTGATGCGTTTCAGGATGGCGCGCGTGCCGATCACCGAGCGCCCCGCCGGGTGCTGCGGGCCGTAGCAGGCGCGGTCGAAGAGTTCGAAGGCGATGTTGACCGGGTCTTCCTCGAACTCGGTGAACTCGTGCTGCAACACCTGGCGTTCGCGCTCCAGCTCGTCGGCCGGGAAGCTGCTGTTGCGCACGATGTCGGCCAGCAGCGCCACGAAGGTCGGCAGGTCGTGCGGCAGCCCTTCCATGTGAAAGGCGGTGTGGTCCTTGTCGGTGTGCGCGTTGACCTCGGCACCCAGCCGCTCGGCGTCGAGGTTGATCTGCTGGCAGTCGCGCGTGTGCGTGCCCTTGAACGCCATGTGCTCGACCACGTGGCTGATGCCGTTCAGCAGCCGCGGCTCGTGCAGGCTTCCGGTGCGGATGAACACGCTCAGGCTCACTGTCTGCCGCCAGGGCATGGGGATGGCGACGGCGCGCAGGCCGTTGGCCAGCGTGTGGAGCCGAGCAACTGGGTGAAGCGAACTGCTCACGGAAGCAACGGCGAGAAGTCAGCGCGCCAGCTGCGCCAACGCCGCCTGCAGACCGGCCACACCACCGACGCGCTGCTCGTTGATGAAGACCTGCGGCATCTGCCGCACCGAGGGGCCGCACTTCTCGAAGAAGGCCAGTCGAGCCGCCTCGTCATCGATGCGGATCTCTTCGAAGGTGATGTCGCGGGTCTTGAGCAGCATCTTGACTGTGTCGCATTGCGGGCAGGCCGATTTCGAATAGACGACGATGTTCAGCTTCATGGTTCAGCCGTGCAGGCCCAGCCGCTTGCAGATGGCGAGCGACGCCGCCGATTGGTTCATCGTGTACAGGTGCAGCGCCGGCGCGCCGCCGGCGACCAGCTTCTCGCACAAGGCGCTCACCACATCGAGGCCGAAGGCCTTGATGGATTCGGTGTCGTCACCAAACGATTGCAAGCGCAAGCGGATCCAGCGCGGGATCTCGGCGCCAGAGCTGTCGGCGAAGCGGATGATGCCGGCCGAGTTGATGATGGGCATGATGCCGGGCACGACCGCGATGTCGGCGCCGAGCTTGCGAGATTCGTCGACGAAGCGGAAGTACGCGTCGGCGTTGAAGAAGAACTGCGTGATCGATGAGTTCGCACCGGCGCGCACCTTGGCGAGGTAAGCCTCCATGTCGGCCTGTGGCGAGCGCGCCTGGGGGTGCATCTCGGGGTAGGCGGCAACTTCGATGTGGAAGTGCTGGCCGGTGGCTTCGCGGATGAACGCGATCAGGTCGCTGGCATAACGAAACTCGCCGAAGCTGCCATAGCCGCTCGGTAAATCTCCGCGCAACGCGACCAGGCGGCGAATGCCTGCGGCCTTGAACTGCGCGAGCTTGTCGAGCACCGATTCGCGCGTGGCGCCGATGCAGGTGAAGTGCGAGGCGGCGTCGACACCTTCGGCCAGGATGGCTTGCACGGCGGCGTAGGTGCCGTCTTGCGTGGAGCCGCCTGCGCCGTAGGTGACCGAGCAGAACTGCGGCTTGAGCACGTAGAGCTGCTGGCGCACTGCGGCGAGCTTGGCCACGCCTTCGGGGGTTTTTGGGGGAAAGAACTCCAGGCTCAGAGGGATCTTGGTCGGGGTCATCTCAATCTTCCGGTTGCAACCCGTCAAGCGATGGGCTGCTTCGCCCACACGAAAAATTCGGTGTTGCCGTTGCCGCCCTTGATCGGGCTCTCGAAGTATTTCTGCACCTTCAGGCCCAGGCCCTTGCAGGCTTGCCACAGGCGCGTCTCGACTTCGGCGAAATGCACCTTGTCTTTGACGATGCCGCCCTTGCCGATCTGCGCCGGCTGCAGCTCGAACTGCGGTTTGATCAGCACCAGCAGGTGGCCGCCCGGTGCGAGGTAGTTCACCATCGTCGGCAGCACGTGGGTGGAGGTGATGAACGACAGGTCGGCGGTCACAAAGCCGAAGCTGTGCGGCGTGTTGGCCGCCTCGAAGGCCGTGCCCGCCACGTCGCGGCCGTTCACACCTTCGAAGCTCACCACACGCTCATCGGCCTGCAGCTTGGGGTGCAGCTGGCCATGGCCGACATCGAGGCCGACCACGCGCTTCGCACCGGCCTGCAGCAGCGCATCGGTGAAGCCACCGGTGCTCTGCCCCAGGTCAAGGCAATCGAGCCCGGTCACGTCAATGCCGCAGGCTTTCAGTGCCCCTTCGAGCTTGAGCCCGCCGCGCGACACGAAGCGCAGCTCCGCGTCGTCGGTGATCTCCATCTCGCAGTCTTCGGGCACATCGAGCCCCGCCTTGTTGACGACGGCCCAGCCCTTGGGGCTGAGCCAGCGCAAGGCGTTGCGCTCGATCAACCGTTGCGCGGCCGACCGGGTGGGCGCGAGGCCTCTTTGAAGTACTAATTGGTCAGCGCGCATCGGAACCTTGTGTCTGCGAAATGGGCCAGTCCTGCAACGACGATGCCCCCGTCAAGCAACTCGCCGCGGAACGGGTCTCCCGGCCGCAGGCGAGGCGCCCCTCGGGGGCAGGAGCGCCAGCGACTGGGGGGCTCAATACCTGTAGGTGTCGGGCTTGTACGGGCCGGCCTTCGACACGCCGATGTACGCGGCTTGCTCGTCGGTCAACTCCGTCAGCATCGCGCCGACCTTCTTCAGGTGCAGGCGGGCAACCTTCTCGTCCAGGTGCTTGGGCAGCACATAGACCTCACCGACCTTGTAGTTGGCCGACTTGGTGAAGAGCTCGATCTGCGCAATGGTCTGGTTGGCGAAGCTCGACGACATCACGAAGCTCGGGTGGCCGGTGCCGCAGCCCAGGTTCACCAGGCGGCCCTTGGCCAGCATGATGATCTTCTTGCCGTCGGGGAAGATCACGTGGTCGACCTGGGGCTTGATCTCTTCCCAGGTGCAGTCGGTCAGCGCGGCAACGTCGATCTCGTTGTCGAAGTGGCCGATGTTGCAGACGATGGCCTGGTCCTTCATCGCGGCCATGTGGGCCTTGGTGATGACGCTCTTGTTGCCGGTGGCCGACACGAAGATGTCGGCCTTGTCGGCGGCGTACTCCATGGTCACGACCTTGTAGCCTTCCATCGCCGCCTGGAGCGCGTTGATCGGATCGATCTCGGTGACCCAGACCTGCGCCGACAGGGCGCGCAGCGCCTGCGCCGAGCCCTTGCCGACGTCGCCATAGCCGGCGACGCACGCGACCTTGCCGGCGATCATCACGTCGGTGGCGCGCTTGATGCCGTCGACCAGCGACTCGCGGCAGCCGTAGAGGTTGTCGAACTTCGACTTGGTGACC
>JACMKJ010000463.1 GCA_014380155.1 Rhizobacter sp.
GGCCGACGTGAGCAGGGCGCCCAGCTCGTCGTGCAGGTTGCGCGCGAGCCGCTGGCGCTCGTCTTCGCGGGCGGTCTGCAAGTGGTCAGCCAGCTCGGTGAGCTGGGTGGTGCGTTGCGTCACCTCCCGCTCGAGGCGGTCACGCTCGATCTGTACCAGGCGGCGCTGCTCTTCGCGCTGGCGCTCCAGCGCCGAGGTCTGGCGCAGGTAGAAGAACAGCGCCATCAGGCTCAGCACGCTCAGCACCGTGACGCCGACCCGGCTGAGCCACAGGGTGTCGTGAATGGTTTTGCGACCACCGGCCACGTTGGCGGTTTCGCGTGCGATCAGCTCGGCGGTGAGCTGTCGCACGGCCTCCATCTTCTCTTTGCCGATGTCGCTCAGCACCAGCTGGGTGGCCGCTTCCATCTTGCCTTCGTCGTACAGGCGCAAGGTCTCCGACAGCTCGGAGAGCTTGCCATTCACCAGGGTGTGCAGCTTTGCCAAGAGAGCGGCGGAGTCGGGGTCCTTGCCGTCGTAATACCCGTCAAGGAACTTGAGCGATTCCCCAATGACCTTCAGGGCCTTTTCATAGGGCTGGAGGTATTCTTTGCGCTTGGTCAGCAGGTAGCCGCGTTGGCCGGTTTCGGCATCCAGCATGCTCTGCGCGAGGGCCTGCACATTGGTTCGCGCTGCGCCCATCTCCGCCAGAGAAATGAGCGTGTTCTTCGACCTCCAGTAAGACGCCTCGCTGACACCCACCATGGCCGCCACCGCCAGGCAAGCGAGCGGAAAGGAGATGGGGTTTCGCTTGAGAACGTTGCGCACGCTGGTGACCTTTCTTTGAGCAATTACGTGGGATCATTCGAAGAGTAGCAACACCCGCAACTCAGAGGCACACCATGATTCGAATCGCGATCGTTGACGACCACGCCATGATCCGCGCCGGTCTGCGCCAATTCTTTGCCGACCAACCCGATTTTTCGGTGGTAGCCGAAGCCTCCAACGGCCGCGAAGCGCTCGACATCGTGCGCGGTGGCGAGGTCGATGTGATCTTGCTCGACATCTCCATGCCCGACCAGAGCGGCGTTGATGCGCTCGCCGGCATCAAGGCGCGTGCACCCGACCTGCCGGTGCTCATCTTGAGCGGTTTTCCTGAAGAGCACTACGCCACCACGCTCTTGCGCCAGGGCGCGAGCGGCTACCTCAACAAGGACTGCGACCCCGAAGAAATCGTCAAGGCGATCCGCACCGTGGCGCGTGGCCGCAAGTACATCACCGCCGGTGTGGCCGAGCGCCTGGCCGACGGCTTGAGTGGTGGGGGCGACCGGCCGCTTCACGAGCAGTTGTCCGAGCGTGAGTTGCAGGTGTTCCTGCGGCTGGCCAAGGGCGAGACCATCAGCCACATGGCCGACAGCATGTCGCTCAGCGTGAAGACGGTCAGCACCTACCGCACCCGGGTGATGGAGAAGATGAAGCTCGAGTCCAACAGCGACCTCACCTACTACGCGCTGAAAAACGGGCTGATCCAGTAGAAAGCGCGAGACGAGTCGGGCCGAGCGCCGGGCCGCTCCCAAGCCGGCCCGCATCCCCACGGGGGATCGGCCGACGTACTCGTCGGTCGAGGGGCTCACATCAGGTCAGCGTGCCCAGGCCGGTGTCGCCGGCCGCGAGGCGGCCGCAATACTGGATGAGCGCATCGATCTCGTTCGACTTGTCGAACACCTTGTCGGCGCCGAGCTCCAGGCACTTGCGGCGGATGTCGGGGGTGGCGTAATTGCTCAACACCACCAAGTTGTGTTTTTGCGGCAGCGCGTTGGCGACCTTCAGCACACCCAGGCCCGAGCCGCTTTTCAGGAAGATGTCGACGATGACAAGGTCGACGTGGGCGTTGCCCGGTTCGGTGAGCCACTGCACCGCGCTCGACTCGTCTTCCGCCGTGCCCACCACCTCGACCGGCACCAGCTCTTCGAGCGTGGCGATCAGGTTTTCTCGGATGACTTGGCTGTCTTCGACGATGTAGGTCCTGAGCGGCTGCATGGACGGCGATCCTTCCTTGGAGTCAAGAGCTGAGGTCGCCGGGCTGTGCTCGAGTTCGAGGCATGGGGCTGCTGACGGGACTGGGCGCGAAAAATCTCCCTGCAAGTGTCGCCGGAATTCTGGCGGCATGCCATCTGTGGGAACCCCGAACGCTTGTCAGAA
Organism: Rhizobacter sp.; assembly: GCA_014380155.1. Taxonomy (GTDB): domain Bacteria; phylum Pseudomonadota; class Gammaproteobacteria; order Burkholderiales; family Burkholderiaceae_C; genus Rhizobacter. The sequence continues at coordinate 2,182 of JACMKJ010000463.1, forward strand.
GACGCCTACAAGCCACCTCTGTGGCGCGCGTAGGACATGCACTACAGCCGATGGCGGCGCCGTCTGCTGGGCACGGCACGAGGCGCTTCCGATAATCAATCGAGCGCTGCGATCAACCGGCGGCCTTGGAGACAAAAATGAAATCACTGATGAAGCAAGGCTTGTTGCTGGTCGCCCTGGTTGCCAGCGCGCAGGCTGGTGCGCAGGTCACCTTCTACGAGCACGATGGTTTCAACGGCCGCTCGTTCACGACCCAAAAGCAGGTTCGCAACTTCGAACGCTTCGGCTTCAACGACCGCTCTTCATCTGCGGTGGTGCTTGGCGAACGTTGGGAGCGTTGGGAGGTTTGCACCGACCGACGTTTCGAAGGCCGCTGCGTGGTGCTGAAGCCGGGGCGTTATGCCTCGCTCTCGGCCATGGGTCTGAACGACCGCGTGTCGTCGGTGCGAATGGTGGAACGCAACGCACGCCTCGACGACAACCGTTATGCGCCCGAGCCCGTGCCCGTCTATGACAACCGCCGTCGTGGCGACGAACGCCTGTACCAGGCCAACGTGACCTCGGTGCGCGCCGTGGTCGGCCCGCCCGAGCAACGCTGCTGGGTGGAGCGCGAGCAGGTCAGCGCGCCACAGCGCGGCGGCTTGAACGTGGGAGGCGCGATCGTCGGCGCCGTGCTTGGTGGAGTGCTCGGCCACCAGGTCGGCGGCGGCCGCGGCAAAGACCTCGCGACGGCAGGCGGCGCGGTGGCAGGTGGCGCTATCGGTGCCAACGTGGGCCGCGGCGGCGGAGCTCCTGCAGAGACCCGCGACGTGCAACGTTGCGAGACGGTTCCCAGCCAGGCCAAGCCCTCGTTCTGGGATGTCACCTACGAGTTCCGTGGGCAAGAGCACCACATGCAGGTGACCACGCCTCCGGGCCGCACGGTCACCGTCAATCGCCAGGGCGAGCCGCGGGCCTGAGGGGCGCGGTAGTTAGTTTTTCTTCAACACTTAAAAGGAACCATCACATGACCAAGCTCTTCAACCTCAAGACTTCGCTGATCGTCGCCGCCTTGCTGGCCGCACCAATGGCCCAGGCCGCCACCATGGGCAAGGCCGATTACACGGCCGCCAAGGACAGCATCAGCACCACCTACAAGGCCGACAAGAAGGCATGCGACGCGATGTCGGGCAATGCCAAGGACGTGTGCGTCCAAGAGGCCAAAGGCAAAGAAAAGGTGGCCAAGGCCGAGCTGGAATACAGCTACACCGGCAAGGCCGCTGACCAGAACAAGATGCTGAAGGCCAAGGCCCAAGCAACTTACGCCGTGGCCAAGGAAAAGTGCGACGACAAGTCCGGCAACGACAAGGACGTTTGCGTCAAGGAAGCCAAGGCCGTGGAAGTTTCGGCTTTGTCCAACGCCAAGGTCGGCAAGGATATCGACTCCACCCTCGCCACGGCCTCCAAAGACAAACGCGATGCCGAGTACAAGGTGGCTGCCGAGAAGTGCGACGCGATGGCGGGCGACGCCAAGAGCAGCTGCGTGGCGACTGCCAAGAAGCAATATGGCATGTAAGACCTGAGCGGTTTTCAGGCGATGCAAAAAAGGCCCGCAGTCGCGGGCCTTTTTCTTGGCGGGTCAGCGCTTTCGCCGATAGGTGACGAACGCGTAGTCGAAATGGTTGGGCTCGCCGGCGTGGTGGGTTTCGCGGCTCACTTCGGTGAACTGTTCGCGATCCCAGGCAGGGAAATGCACGTCGCCTTCGTAGTCGCGATCGATCTCGGTCAGCACCAGTTCGTCGGCCAGCGGCAGCGCCAGGGCATACAACTCTGCGCCACCGATCACGAAGGCCTTCGGTGCGTTGGCTAGCTGGCTCAACGCCGCTTGCAGTGACGTGGTGGCGAGGGCGCCGTCGGCTTGCCAATCCGGGCTGCGAGTCACGACGATGTTGCTGCGGCCCGGTAGCGGTCGAAAGCGTGCTGGCAACGAATCCCAGGTCTTGCGGCCCATGATCACCGGGCAGCCCATCGTGGTGCGTTTCAGAAACTGCATGTCTTCGGGCAGGCGCCAGAGCAGGGTGTTGTTTTTGCCGATCACGCCGTTGCGGGCGACGGCAGCGATCAGGCTGAGGGTGGTGCGCGTCATGTGCGAGATTGTCGCAGCGCGCCCCTCCTCGAAATTCACGACAAGGTCGCGGCGTCTCGCCCATGGTGGATGTGCTGCTGCATCAGGCGTTTCACCCGTGCCGCATCGCGCGCTTTCAGCGCCGCCATGATCTGCTGGTGTTCTGCGAGCGAAGCCTCGAGCCGCCCCTGCTTGAACAGCGAATGGTGGCGGTTGAGCTTCATCACACGGCGCAGGTCATTCACCATCTGCAGCCGCCAGCGGTTGTTGTCGATCTGCAGCAGGCGGATGTGGAACTGCTCGTTGGCACGGAAGAACGCGTCGCGGTCGTCGACCGTGCGCTCGAGCGCCTGGTGCAGCGCCTCCAGCTCAGCCATCTCGGCCTCGCTCGCCTGGGTGGCCACCGTGCCGGCGGCGTCGCTCTCCAGCAGGGCCAGCAGGTGAAACACCTCGGACAGGTCGCGTTCCGACACCTCGGTGACATAAGCACCGCGGCGCAGCTTCATCGTGACCAGGCCTTCGGAGGCCAGCACCTTCAGCGCCTCGCGCAGCGGCGTGCGGCTGATGCCGAACTCTGCTGCCAGCGCCTGCTCGTCGATCCAGCTGCCGGGGGGCAGGGTGTGGGCCAGGATGCGTGTGCGCAGGCGCTCGGCCACCTGCTCATAGAGGGCACTTTCGCGCAGGCGTGACGAGGCGGGCGCAACAGCGGGCGAGGCGACTGGCGAAGCGGGCATGAAGGTCAGGGCTTGTCGAAAATGGCTATCTTGTAGATATAATTCAATTTTGAATTATGGATGACGGGATTATGAACGCGTGAGGCGTGAGCTGTCCAGCAAACAGCAAGCACGTTCTGCAAGTGACCCAGGCGCCCTGCCCATTGACAGCCATGGCCCGGCGCGCGCAACCTGAACCGCCAGCAAAGACCACCATGCCCGACCACGCCAAACCCACCTCTGAAGCGCTCGCCGCCTGGCAGAAGGCAGCCGCGAAATCATCTCCCGGCGGGCAGATCGACGCGCTGAACTGGGTCACGCCCGAAGGCATCGTCGTCAAGCCGCTCTACACAGCCGCTGACACCCAAGACCTTCCTTACGCCGACACGCTGCCCGGCTTTGCGCCCTTCGTGCGCGGCCCGCAGGCCACGATGTATGCGGTGCGCCCTTGGACGATCCGGCAATACGCCGGCTTCTCCACCGCCGAAGCCTCCAACGAGTTTTACCGCAACGCACTCGCCGCCGGCGGGCAGGGCGTGAGTGTGGCCTTCGACCTCGCCACCCACCGCGGCTACGACAGCGACCACCCACGTGTGACCGGCGATGTGGGCAAGGCCGGCGTGGCGATCGACAGCGTCGAAGACATGAAGATCCTGTTCAACGGCATCCCGCTCGACAAGGTCAGCGTGAGCATGACGATGAACGGGGCGGTGCTGCCGGTGCTCGCCTTCTTCATCGTCGCGGCGGAGGAGAGCGGGGTTCCGCAGGCGCTGCTCGA
>JACMKJ010000464.1 GCA_014380155.1 Rhizobacter sp.
CAAGCAGGCGGGCGTGTCGGCGCACGGCCCGGCATGCGGGTTGCACCGAGCCACCATTGGCGAAGAGCGATCCACATGCGGGCCAATGCTTCCAGAACCATCCAGGCAGGGTCGCAGCGACAAACGCTGCGGGCGAAACGGCCTCGGCGCTGCACGCTTGGGGTCGATTCGTGTATTTCGGCCCGCTGCGGCATGACTTGAGCTGGCGACGCTGCACCGGCCTGCGGGTTGTCGGCAGATTCCTACAGCGAGTGCCGGCCTGCTCCGCTCGTGTGCCCGTCCGAGCCTGGCTACGCTGAAGTTTGCCAAGCTTCGAAGCCAACCATGACCAACACCCCCCAAACGCTGGGCGAACCCGACATTGCCACGGCTGACACACAAGAAGGCGGCGACAGCCCGAATCGCATGCGAAGCCACGGCATGCCAGCCGAAACACTGGCTGCGGCTTACCGGGTCATGGTCAGGCTGGCCAGCAACGGCAAGGGGCAGGCACCGTCGGAAGGCGAGCGCCGGTAGACGAGGAGCCCGCCAGTCCCTGAACGGAAGGAAAGCCCACGCTGCCGAACCGATATGCCTCCAGAATCGAGGCCTGCGTGCAATGCGCCCTCGCCTGCAACCACTGCGCCGCTTCGTGCCTGCGGAAAGACGAGGTCAAACCGATGGCACGCTGCATCAGCCTCGACATCGATTGCGCAGCCATTTGCGAACTGGCCGCTGCAGCCATGGCGCGCGACAGAAGACAAGGCCAGCATCGCAGCCGGCTTGTCGCGCAAGACGATCTCAAACGCCTGAAAGCCGCGCTGGTCCGCACTACAGCGCCATCGACGCCCGCTCGCCCATCGCGGCGCGCCAGCGCAGCAGCTGCGGGTGCTGCTCGCCGGGCTTCACCTTCACCACGCGGCCGAAGTCGACCGCCACCACGGCGGTGATGTCGACGATGCTCAAGCGCTCGGTCGCGATGAACTCGCGCCCGGCCAGGCGCTCTTCGAGCACGCCGAAAAACTGCTGCACCCGCGCCAGGCCGCGCTGCGCAAGCTCGGGGATCTGCGCATAGTCGACCGGCCCGGGCAACGCCCGGTTGGCCATGGCGGGCGCGCTGTTGCGCAGCGCCTCGGCGATGGCCAGCAGGCCCTCGAACTCCACGCGCCACTGCCAGCTCGCGATCTCGGCCTTTTCGGCCGGCGTGCGGCCCAGCAACGGCGGCTCCGGGTAACACGCCTCCAGGTAGGCAGTGATGGCGGCGTTGTCGGTCAGCAGCAGGCCGTCTTCGGTGCGCAGCGCGGGCACGGTGCAGTGCGGGTTGATCTGCCGGTAGGCCTCGCTCAGCTGCTCCCGGTTGCGCAGGTCGACCTCGACGGTCTGGTGTGCCACGCCCTTCTCGGCCAGCAGGATGCGCGCGCGGCGCGGGCTCGGGGCGGTGGCGCAGTCGTAGAGGGTGATCATGTCGGCGCTTTTGGTTTGTCTTGCGTTTTGCCTTGGGTCTTGTCTTGCGTCTGGGTGTCGAAGTCGCTGGCGTCGTGGCGCTCGTGCAGCTGGCTGGCCGGCTGGCCCCAGCTGCGGTTGACCATGCGGCCGCGCTGTACGGCGGGGCGTTTGGCGATCTCGTCCGTCCAGCGCAGCACGTTCTTGTATTCCTGCACCTGCAGGAACTCGCCCGCCTCGTAGAGCTGGCCTTTCACCAGGGTGCCGTACCAGGGCCAGACCGACATGTCGGCGACCGTGTAGTTGTCACCGGCCAGATAGGGGCTCTCGGCGAGGCGCCGGTCGAGCACGTCGAGCTGGCGCTTGACCTCCATCGCATAGCGGTCGATGGCGTACTCGATCTTGCTCGGTGCGTAGGCATAGAAGTGGCCGAAGCCACCGCCCAGAAAGGGCGCGCTGCCCATCTGCCAGAAGAGCCACGAGAGGCACTCGGCGCGCTCTGCCTCGCCCACGGGCGGCAAGAAGGCGCCGAACTTTTCGGCCAGGTGCAGCAGGATCGCGCCCGACTCGAACACCCGCACCGGCGTGAGCCCGCTGCGGTCGAGCAGGGCCGGGATCTTGGAGTTGGGGTTGGCGGCCACAAAGCCGCTGCCGAACTGGTCGCCCTCATTGATGCGGATCAGCCAGGCGTCGTACTCCGCGCCCGCATGGCCCAGGGCCAGCAGCTCTTCGAGCATCACCGTGACCTTCACGCCATTGGGCGTGGCCAGCGAATACAGCTGCATCGGGTGGCGCCCGAGCGGCAACGCCTTGTCGTGCGTGGGGCCGGCGATCGGGCGGTTGATGTTGGCGAAACGGCCGCCGTTTTCTCTGTTCCAAGACCAGACGGCGGGGGGTGTGTAGGCGGGCGAGTCGGTCATGCAGCCATCTCCGGACAGGGCAATTGCCCCACGGTACAGGAAGCCGCAGAAGCGCGCTCGGCGCGCCCTGCCTCAAGACACCTTCAGAACGGCGAGCCCAGCGGCGTGTCAGCGACGGGCTGGCCGGCACCTAGAATCCCCACCCCAGCCCTTTTCAAGACACCTGCCGTGGACCTCAAACTGCCGATCACCATCACCGACGAGCTGAGCGACAGCATCATCAAGTCCAGCGGCATGCTCGACCTGGCCAGTGGCGAGATTCGCAGCGTCGAGTACGAAAACTACGACGCGTCCACCCAGGGCCTGCCGGCCGAAGACCAAGACTACGAGTTCACCTCGGGCACCTTGTCCAACGGCAAGCGTGAAGTGGAGTTCGGCATCCAGGTTGATCTGGTCACCGGGCTGTACTCGGTCACACCCAACGAACTGCTGGAGCTGAAGGGCCGCGCGGCGAAGCTGTTCACGCTGGCGCCTGGTGAAACCACGAGGCCCGAAGCTTCGGGCAAGCCGCCGCTGGCCAGCAAGGCAGCGGCGCAAGCGAAGCGCAAGCCGCGCTGACGGAGGAACTCAGTTCACCGTCTGCAGGTCGTCGAGCAGGGCCAGGTAGTAGCCCAGTGACGGCGTGACCTGGCTGGGTTGTTTGGCCAGGTCGTCCCAGCGGCGCAGCCGCACTGCGTCCATCGCAAAAAGGGGTGGCCTCGAAGGTCGTCAATTCGTCGGCTGACATCGCACCACCCTGCAAGCCCAGCGAGTGCACCGATGCGCTCGACAAACCGCCCAGGTACGCCGGGTCGGTTGCCACCAGATACCGCTTGGCCGCCACGTGCAGGCGGATCGGCTCCAGCACCGCCGGGCCAAAACGTGGTGCCAGAAAAGGCAAGGCCTGCAGCTCGTGGCGGTCGTCGATGTGTTCGTCACTTTCTGCGGCGATGAAGTGGCCGATGTCGTGCAACAAGGCGGCGGCCACCAGCGTGTCGTCGGCATGCGCCCACTCGGCGAGCTGGGCGCACTGCAACGCGTGCCGCGTGGCCGACACCGGCTCGCGCCGGCTGCCGTCGTACACCTGCTCGCCGTGGCGCAGGAACAGGGCTTCGATCTCGGGCACCAGCGAGTACATGTCAGATCACCCGCTTGCGCAGCTTGGACGAGAGCAGGTCGATCAGCGAGACCGCCACCACCAGCATGATCAGCACCGCTGCGGTCTGCGCGTACTGGAAGCCGCGAATCACGTCCCACAGCACCATGCCGATGCCACCGGCGCCGACCATGCCCACCACCGACGCCGAGCGCACGTTGGACTCGAAGCGGTACAGCGCATACGAAATCCACAGCGGCATCACCTGCGGGATCACGCCGTAGACGATCTCGGCCAGCGGGTGTGCGCCGGTGGCGCGGATGCCCTCCACCGGCTGCGGGTCGATGGCCTCCACAGCCTCGGAAAAGAGCTTGGCCAGCACGCCGGTGGTATGCACCCACAGCGCGAGCACACCGGCGAAAGGCCCCAGGCCCACGGCCACCACGAACAGCAGCGCGAACACGATCTCGTTGATGGAGCGGCAGGCGTCGAGCACGCGGCGCACCGGCTGGTGCACCCACCACGGCGAGATGTTGGCCGACGCCAGCAAGGCCAGCGGCACCGAGCCCACGATGGCGAGCGCGGTGCCCCACACCGCGATCTGCAGCGTGATCACCAGCTCGGACAGGTAGTGCCGCCACTCGGAAAAGTCGGGCGGGAAGAAGCCCCCGGCGTACTGCCCCATGTTGCCGGCGTCGCGCCAGAGGTCGAGCGGGCGCATGTCGGCACCCTTCCAGCTGCCAGCCAGCACCGCCAGCAGCACGCCCCAGATCACGAGCGTGGCCACCGGCGTGCGCGGCGGCACGATCTTCTCGGGCGCCGCCAAGGTCAAGGCCGACATGGGCGCGCCGCCTTACTTCACGCTGGCGATCTGGCGCGCCAGCTCGGCCTGGCGCTGCTCGATGTCTTGCAGCTTCTTGGCCTTGTCGTCGGCCGACATGGCGGTGTCGGCTTCGACCTTGCCGCGCTCGCGGGCCAGCTCGAGCTGGCGGATCGGCGTGAGCTGGGTGTTGTCTGAGGGAACGAAGCCGGCCCAGGTGAGGTTCTTCAAGATGTCTTTTTCGCGCTGGTCCTTGCCATAGGCGAGGAAGAACTCGCGCAGCTTCTTCTTGGCGTCGGCGTCGAGGTCTTTGCGCCAGACCATCGGGTCGCTGGCGATCAGCGGCGAGCGCCACACTTCGCGCAGCTCGGCGGCCTTGTCGGCCTGCTTGATCTTCATGCGGTCGACACCGTCGCTGGCCACCGTGGCCACGTCGATCTGCTTGTTGGCCACCGCGAGGATGTTGCTCTCGTGGTTGGAGCGCATGGAGCGCTTGAAGTCTTTCGTCGGGTCGACCTTGTTCTGGCCCCAGGCGTAGAAGCCGGGCACCAACGTGCCGCTGGTCGAGTTGGTGTCGCCCATGCCGAGGGTGAGGTTCTGGCGGTTCTTGAGCACGTCGTCGAGCGTCTTGAGCGGGCTGTCCTTGTGCACGATCATCAGGCTCCAGTAGCCCTGTGCACCGTCGGCCTGGGTCACCTTGGCAAACACTTCGCCCTGCGCGCGGTCGACCGCTTCCATCGCCGACTTGTTGCCCATCCAGGCCACTTGCACCTTGTTGAAGCGCATGCCCTCGATGACACCGGCGTAATCGGGCGCGAAGAAGGCATTCACCTTGTAGCCGGTGGTCTTCTGCAGGTCGTCGAGCAGAGGCTGCCACGCGGTCTTGAGGTTGGCCGACGACTCGGTGGCGATGATGCCCATCTGGATCTCGCGCGGTTGCGCGTGGGCGTGGCCGAACCACAACGAGGCGGTGGTGGCCATGATGAGAAGGGTGGCTCTGCGGTTCATGTGGAATGCTCCTGAAAAGGAAGAGGGCTTACGCAGCCAGCAAGTTCGCTGGCACGGGTTGAAGGTCTGGTGCGGGCTCGTCGCGCCGCGGCATCAGCTCGTCGGTCTGGGTGCCGTAGAGGTCGCGCAGGCGCTGCGGGGTGAGTTGTTCGGTGGGGCCGTCGTGCACCACCTCGCCGGCACGCAGCGCCACGGTGCGCGGGCAGTAGGCAAAGGCGTAGTCGACCTGGTGCAGCGAGACGATCACCGTCACGCCGAACTCGCGGTTCACTTGCGCCAGCAGCTCCATCACGCGGCGGCTGGATTCGGGGTCGAGCGAGGCGATCGGCTCGTCGGCCAGGATGATCTGCGCACCCTGCACCAGCGCGCGCGAGATGGCGGCCCGCTGCTGCTGCCCGCCTGACAGGGTGGAGGCCCGTTGCCAGGCGCAACCCTCGATGCCCACCCGTTGCAGTGCATCAAAGGCGCGCTGCAGCTCGGCCTGGGGAAAGCGGCCCAGCAGCCCGCGCCACAACGGCAGGCGGTGCAAGGCACCGGCCATCACGTTGTTCATCACCGAAAGCCGGTCGACCAGGTTGAACTGCTGGAAGATGGCCGCCACTTTGGCTCGCGTGGCGCGGATGCCGGGGCCGAGGCGGCCGTTTTGCTGCAGCACGTTGCCGAGCACCGTGATCTGCGAGTGGCTGCCTGCATCGGCACGGTGCAGGCCGTTCAGGTGGCGCAGCAGGGTCGACTTGCCCGAGCCCGAAGCTCCCAGCAACGCCACCATCTCGCCCCGCTGCACCTGCAGCGTCACATCACGCAGGGCAGCGTGCTGGCCGAAGGTCTTGCGCAGCTGCACCACATCGATCACCACGTCGGCCATGGCCGCTCCTCGCATCCAACGATTCGAGAATTGTGGTGAGCGGTCGTGACGGTTGCATGACGAAACGGTGGCAAGTCATCTAGATCAGTCGGCCGGCCCGACGATAGTTGCACAGGGTCTTGCCACCGCGCGCCGCTCGGCGGGCTTGAGACTGCGCTCGCCATTCATCAGCACGATCATCTGGCGGTGCGCGGCGAGCACCGCATCAGCACGCTGCTGCAGCGAGCCCAGCACAGCCGTATTGACCGCCGCCGAGGCCGCCGCAGGCGCGGCCACCACAGCGGAAGCCGCCGGCGCAACGGGCGCGGCCTGGCGTTTGCAAGCGCTCAAACACAGCGACGAAACGAACAGGAGAGCAAGTAAAAGGGCAAGTCGCGTCGTCGGGTGAGGCGCGGGGCCGGAAAGGGCGGGGCAAAAGGCGGGAGGCGAGACGATATATCGCTCGGCCGCAGCGTCGTGCGCCCCTAAAATTGCCGCCGTTGTTCTCTGCCCCCATCCCCCATGAACCTGTCTGCCCTCACCGCCCTGTCGCCGCTCGACGGCCGTTATGCCCCCAAGGTGGCGCCGCTGCGTGCACTGTTGTCAGAGTTCGGGCTGATGCATCGGCGCGTACAGGTCGAGGTGGAGTGGTTCATCGCGCTGTCTGACGCCGGCTTTGCCGAGTTCAAGCCGCTGTCGGAGGCCGGCCGCGGCCTGCTGCGCGGGCTGGTCACACGCTTCAACGAGGTCGATGCACAGGCCATCAAGGACATCGAGAAGACCACCAACCACGACGTGAAAGCGGTCGAGTACTGGCTCAAGAGCCGCTTCGAAAACACGCCCGAGCTGAAGGCCGCAGGTGAGTTCGTGCACTTCGCCTGCACCAGCGAAGACATCAACAACACCAGCCATGGCTTGATGCTCAAGGCCGCGCGCCAGGAGGTGCTGCTGCCCACGCTCGACAAGATCATCAGTGTGCTGTCCACGCTTGCCAATGACCTGGCCGACGTCCCGATGCTGGCACGCACCCACGGCCAGACCGCCAGCCCCACCACGGTGGGCAAGGAAGTGGCCAACGTGGTGGCGCGCCTGGTCACCGCACGCAAGCGCATCGACGGCGTGCAACTGCTGGCCAAGATGAACGGTGCCGTCGGCAACTACAACGCCCACCTCTCGGCCTATCCCGACTTCGACTGGGAAGCCTTCAGCCAGCGTGTGATCGAAAAGCAGCTGGGCCTGGCCTTCAACCCGTACACCATCCAGATCGAGCCGCACGACTACATGGCCGAGCTGTTCGACGCGTTCACGCGCGCCAACACCATCCTGATCGACTGGTCGCGCGACGTGTGGGGCTACGTCTCGCTGGGCTACTTCAAGCAGCGGCTGAAGGAAGGCGAAGTCGGCTCGTCGACCATGCCGCACAAGGTCAACCCGATCGATTTCGAGAATGCCGAAGGCAACTTCGGCCTGGCCAATGC
>JACMKJ010000465.1 GCA_014380155.1 Rhizobacter sp.
CCATCGGTGAGGTAGACCATGAAGGTCAGGCGCGACTGCAGGCCTGCTGCGCGGTGGTGAACCCCGTCCTGGTGGATGTTGAACTGTTGCCCCGCACGGTAGCGGCACAGGCGGAAGCGCTCGTTGACGCTGTGCAGCGCCCAGCTTGCGCCGGCGTGTTGCAACGAGGCCGGTGCGTGTGGCACCAGGCGGCTCAACATTTGTCGTGCGAGCAGCGGGTCGTCCAACACCTGGCGGTCGTTGTTGCGGTAGGACGGCGGGTAGTCGCTGCCGGCACCGGCAAAGCCGCGGGCTTCGCTCGCTGCGATGTGCTGACGGCACTCTTGCGCCGACAGGAATTGGGGAATGACGACGCAGAAGGCGGCGCCTTCCGGCAAGGGGCTGAAGGGGGTGGGCATGTGGCTCATGGCGGTTGACTCGATTAATTGGTCAATTGACCAATTAATGGCGACTGTAAACGCCGGCTTCCCCGTTTGCAACTAGAATTTGGTCGAATAACCAAATAACTCACGACCATGGCCAGAACCGCAAGCGTCGCCAACACCGAACACCGCCGCGCCGCCATCGTGGCCGCCATGCTGCCCGTGATGGCACACCACGGCTACGAGCGCGCCACCATCCAGGCGATTGCCCGCGAGGCCGGGCTCACGCCGGGGCTGATCCATTACCACTTCAAGAGCAAGCAGGAGATCCTGGTCGAGCTGGTCAAGGCCATCATGGAGTTCGCCCGCGCGCGCTTCGAGCGGGCCGCCACCAACACCACGCGCCCGGTCGAACGCCTGCGCGCTTACGTCGATGCGCGGCTGGGCCTGGGCGCTGGCGCCGCGCCCGACATGGTGGCGGCCTGGGTGATGGTGGGTGCCGAGGCCGTGCGTCAGCCCGAGGTGCGTGCCTTGTACGAGCAGGCGATTGCCGCCGAGCTGGCTGTGCTCACACAACTGCTGTCGCAGTGCCTGGCCGAGCGCAAGCGCGCGATCGATGCCGCGCCGGCCCTCGCCGCCGGCATGGTGGCGCTGATGGAAGGCGCCTTCCAGTTGTCGAGTGCCGCCGCCGGTGTGATGCCGGCAGGTTATGCGGCCGATGCGGCGATGAGTTTTGCCAGCCTGAGCGTTGCGGCGGCGCCGCGCGCCAATGTCTTCAAGCCATCGGCCAGGCCGGCGATGGCGGTCGAGAGCACGAAGGCGAGCAGCTTGTAGCGGTCGACCTGGTAGCCGAGCGAGATGGCGCGCGGCTCGTTCTCTCGGATCGCCTTCAGCACCTGGCCGTAGGGCGAGTGCACGACGCGCATGATGAAGAGGTACACCGCGACGAAGATGGCCGGCACGAAGAAGTGCGCTCGGCGATGCGGCCCGGGCTGTCACGCGTGATATCGACACCGTTGAAAAGAAGCTGACCCGCGGTGGGCGTGAGGAACTTGGTCAACAGCTTGAAGCAGGTCGTCTTGCCCGCACCGTTGGGCCGATGAGCGCATGGATGCTGCCGCGGCGCGCGCGCCGATCGACACGATCGAAGGCGACGAAGCCCTTGAACTCTTTGCTCAAGCGTTTGGTTTCGAGAATGCAATCCACTGACAGTTGCTCCTGTGCGAGAGGCGGCAGTGTCGAGATTGCGATGCGGCGTCGCAAGGCGCAGGAGTACGCTAGGGTTGACCCGCACGCGCATGCGGTCACTCGTGAGATTTGTCTTGCTTGGGCCGTTAAGGCGATTTGCTTAAGTACTCGCGGCCGTTGCAGAGTGCCAGCGCGCCGCTATCCTCGCGCCGAAATCGCATGGACACACCGATCAATCTCCCACCCGACGTCAACCTGATGTTGGCGTTCGACATGGCGCCGGTGGGTTTGTGCGTGTCGCGCAACCGGATCATCCAGCGCTGCAACGAGGCTTACGCCTCGATGTTCGGCTACACGCCCGACGAGCTGATCGGCCGCTCGATGAGTGTGCTCTACCCCTCGGAGCACGAGTTCCTGGGCATCGGCGCACGCGGCCTCGCCGTCATGCGCGACTGCGGCCGCTACGCTGACGAACGCATCATGAAACACCGCGACGGGCGGCTGTTCTGGTGCCATGCCTCGGGGCGCGCACTGGACCGCGACGACCCCTTCTGCTGCGCGGTGTGGATGTTCGAAGACATCTCGGCACGGCGGCCCATCACCACGGCGCTGACCATTCGCGAGCGCGAGATCGCGCAGCTGCTGATCGAGGGCAAGACCAGCAAGCAGATTGCGCGTGTGCTCGAGGTGAGCCCGCGCACGATTGATGCGCACCGGGTGCGGTTGCTGCGCAAGCTCAAGGTGAGTACGGCGACGGAGATGGTGTCGCGTCTTGCTGGTTTGATGTGACGTCGGGCCGTCGTTGCCATTCCCGCCTCCGCGGGAATGGCAAGAGCGACGCTCAGTTCGGAATCGCGACGCTCGTCCCCGTGAAGGTGATCGCATTGCCCGCCCCGGCCGTGGCCGCCATCGGCGGCACGTTCGTCGTGGTCAACGCCGGCGCAGCGCCCGGCGTGCCACCGCGCACCGTGGTTCGCACCACCTGGCTCTCGGGCAGCG
>JACMKJ010000466.1 GCA_014380155.1 Rhizobacter sp.
CATTGCTCAGCACGAAGCGGTCGCGGTTGGCCCACTGCGGGTTGGCCGGGTTGTGCTGCAGGTGGCGGCCCCACAGCGCCACGGCGATCTCGGCCATGCCCATCGGGGCGCCGGGGTGGCCGGAGTTGGCTTGCTGCACGGCGTCCATCGCCAGGGCACGGATGGCGTTCGCCATCAAGGAAGTGTTGGAAGCGATGGCGGTCATGGGCTCGCGGCTGGGATGGGTGAAACCGGGCATTTTACGGGGCCTCGATAATTGCCCGATGCACGGTCTGCACCTCACCGCCGATTTGAGGGGATGCTCCACGGAGTTGCCCTCGATGACCGACCCTCACGCCCTGCGCAGCCTGTGCCTGGGCGCCGTGCGTGACGCCGTGCTGCAACCCGTGGGCGAACTCTTCCACACCTTTCCCGGCAGTCACGAACAGGCGGGCGGCGTGACCGGCGTGGTGCTGCTGGCTGAATCGCACCTGGCGGTGCACACCTGGCCCGAGCTCAATGCCGTGACGCTCGACGTGTATGTGTGCAACTTCGGCGCCGACAACACGTACAAGGCGCATGCCTTGATCGACCTGCTGCTGGCCGCATTCCAGCCCACCCAGGTGGAGCGCCACGCGCTCGAACGGGGCCGCACCCCATGAAAGCGCTGATCCTGGCCGCTGGGCGCGGCGAGCGCATGCGCCCGCTGACCGACCACACGCCGAAGCCGCTGCTGGTGGTGCGCGGCAAACCCTTGATCGTGTGGCACCTCGAAGCGCTGTCGCGCGGCGGTGTGCACGAGGTCGTGATCAACACCGCCTGGCTTGAAGAGCGCATCGTCGACACGTTGGGCGATGGCTCACACCACGGTGTGCACATCCACTACTCGCTCGAAGGCCGCGACCATGGTGGCGCGCTGGAAACGGCGGGTGGCATGGCCAAGGCCTTGCCGCTGCTCACCGATGCATCGACCGATTGTTTCTGGGTCGTCTCGGGTGACGTGTTCCTGCCCGGTTTCGAGTTCGACGCGGGGGCAGCGCAACGATTTGCGCAGAGCGGGAAAGACGCCCACCTTTGGTTGGTGCGCAATGCGCCGCACCACCCGCTGGGCGACTTTGGCATCGACGCACAAGGCCTCGCTTCACGCCACATCGAACCGCGCCTGACCTGGGCCAGCGTGGGCCTGTTCCGCGCGTCGATCGTGGCCGGCGTGGCGGTGGGCCAGAAGCTGCCCCTCACGCCCTTGCTTCAAGCCGGCGCCGATGCCGGGCGGATCAGTGCACAACGCTACGAAGGGCCGTGGACGGACGTGGGCACCGTCGAGCGCTTGAACACACTCAACGTGCCGGGCTGACCGGCGTCACGCCGGCGCGTGGGGGCAGCGGTTGACCTCGATCGACACGTGCACCAGCTCTTCATGCTGCGCAAGCCGATCGCGGTAGACCGAAGGCGCCAGCGGCGCATCGGCCACGATGCAGACCTCGGCCGCAAAGGCCTCGCGACCCACGCGCCACACGTGCAGGTCGGCCACCTTGGCGTCGCCATCGGACTCGATGGCCTCGCGCACTTCCTGGGTCAGCGGGTTGTCCATCTCGCGGTCGAGCAGCACGGCGGCCGACTGGCGCATCAGGCCCCAGGCCCACACACCGATCACCACCGCACCCAGCACGCCCACCAGCGGGTCGAGCCACGTCCAGCCCAACCAGACCGCCGCTGACAAGGCGGCAATCGCAAACACCGAGGTGAGCGCGTCTGCCATCACGTGGGCATAAGCGGCGCGCAGGTTCAGGTCTTGGTGACCCTGCGCCTCATGGGCGTGGCCATGGTGCGCATGATCGTGGTGGTCGTGCGCGTGGTGGCCATGCTCGTGCCCATGGCCACCTTGCGCACCATGCAGCAACCACGCCGACACCAGATTGACCACCAGCCCGACCACCGCGATCACCAGGGCCGTTTGCGCTTCGATCGGCTCGGCCTTCCACAGGCGCACCAGGGACTCAACCGCGATGCCCAACCCCACCACGCCCAGCACAAGCGCGCTGGCAAAGCTGCCCAGCACCTCGATCTTCCAGGTGCCGAAGGCATAGCGGGTGTCACCGGCATGGCGGCGCGCCAGGTAGTAGGCCCCGGCCGTGACGCCCAGCGCCAGCGCGTGGGTGCCCATGTGCCAGCCATCGGCCAGCAAGGCCATCGAGCCCGTCCACCAGCCGGCCGCGATCTCGACCACCATGGTCAGCAAGGTGATCGCCAGCACCCAGTGCGTGCGCGTCTCGCCCAGCCGGTTGCCGGTGTCGAACACATGAGCGTGTTGCCAAGGCTTGAGATCGTGCGAGTGCGCCACGGCTCAGCTCGCGAGCGACTTGGTGATCTTGTCGATGCGGGCCAGCACCTCGGGCGTGAGCTTCGGTGTGATCGCCAAGGCACCCAGGTTGTCATGCAGTTGCTCGAGCTTCGAGGCCCCGAGGATCACCGTGCTGACGTTCGGGTTGCGATTCACCCAGGCGATGGCGAGCTGTGCCACGTTGCCACCCAGGTCGCGGGCGATCGGCTCCAGCTCGGCCACCGCCTGGTTCTTGGCCGCGTCGGTGAGGCCCTTCACCAGAAACCCCATGCCTTCGAGCGCCCCACGGCTGCCAGCCGGCACGCCTGCGCGGTACTTGCCGGTGAGCAGGCCACTGGCCAGCGGGCTCCAGGTGGTCAGGCCCAACCCGATACCCTCGAAGAGCTTGGCGTATTCGCGCTCGACCCGCGCGCGGTTGAAGAGGTTGTATTGCGGCTGCTCCATCAGCGGGCGGTGCAGGCGCTCGCGCTCGGCCACGTCGTACGCGGCGCGAATCTCTTTCGCGCTCCATTCGCTGGTGCCCCAGTACAAGGCCTTGCCCTGCGTGACCATGTCGCTCATCGCCCAGACGGTTTCTTCGATCGGCGTGTTCGGGTCGGGCCGGTGGCAATAGACCAGGTCGATGTGGTCGAGCTGCATGCGCCTGAGCGAACCGTCGATCGCTTGCGCCAGGTACTTGCGGTTGAGCGTGTTCTTCTGGTTGACCGGGTTGCCACCATGGTCAAGGCCCCAATAGAACTTGGTCGACACCACATAGCTCAGGCGGGGTCGCTTCAGCGCCTTGAAGGCCTCGCCCATCACGACCTCGCTCTGCCCACCGGCGTAAGCCTCGGCGTTGTCGAAGAAGTTGATGCCGGCGTCCATGGCCGCGGCCAGCATCTCGGTGGCCGCCGAGGCGTCGACCTGGTTGTGGTACGTGACCCAGGAGCCCAGCGACAACTCGCTGACCTGCAGTCCGCTGCGACCCAGACGCCGGTATTGCATGGAGACCTCTCAGAGTGGAATGAGGCATCTTAGCCACAGCGGGCTGCCCGCTCAGGCTTTGGAATCGACCGTGTGTCAGCGGCAGCAAGCCAGCTTTCGGCGCAGGGCCTTTCGCCGGGTGCCAGTTCGCGTTAACTTCCGGCCTGTGACCACCTTCCTCATCCTCCCCTTCATGCTGGCCATTGCCGTGGCGGGGCACATTCTGCTCGGGCGCGGCGCCAAGGCCATCGCCTCCGCAGCCTGGCCGCTGGCCACCGGCGAGCCCGAAGTCAGCGGCTACGAGCGCAGCGTCTACGGCACGGCCGAGCGCGCCATGCTGGAAGTGATCGGCCTGGTGCTGGCCTCCGGTGTGGTGATGTGGGTCGGCGTGGCCTGGGGCATGGGCTGGGTCACCTTCCTCGGGGTTCTGGTGCTGCTGGGCGCCTTGGGGATGGACCTGACCCGCTGGGAGCGGGTGACGGTCAGCGCCAACAACGTGTGGTTCCAGCGCGGCCTGGGCCACAAGGTGCACCAGGTGGCCATCGAAAACATCCGCGATGTGTCGGTGAGCGAGGCCGAGACCCAAGGCTTCACGCTGCGCCACCTCAACCGCAACCGAGTGTGCCGCCTGAGCATGCGCATGGTCGACAAACGGGTGGTCGCCCTGCCCAAGACCGATGCGCACAACGACCTGGAGGCGGTGGAAACGCTGGCCAACAACATCCGCACCCGCCAGCAACTGGCAGGCGATCGCGACGCCGTCAAACGCTCGAGCACACGCGGCAGCGAAGCAGCGGCCGAGGTGGCCAAGCAGCCCTCATCGGGCGACCGCGAAATGATGCGCGAGCTCAAGCGCCTGCGCCAGCAAGCCCAGGCGCCCACACTTCCCCCTGCCGTCAAGCGCACGAAGGTGTAGCTTTGGCAGGGCGCGGTGCAACAATCCCGCGCATGAACAGCGACACGTACCGCGAACGGCGCGCGCAACTCGCCCAGGCCTTGCGCCAAGCCGGAGGCGGCATTGCCATCGTGATGACCGCGCCCGAGTTCCTGCGCAACCGCGACAGCGAGCACCCGTACCGCCACGACAGCTACTTCCATTACCTGACCGGCTTTGACGAGCCGCACAGCGGCCTGGTGCTGCGCGCCGACGGCCACAGCGTGCTGTTCTGCCGCACCCAAGACGCGGCGCAGGAAATCTGGACCGGCCACCGCCTCGGTCCCGAGGCCGCACCGCAGGCCTTGGGGGTGGACGAAGCCCACCCCATCGACCAACTCGACGGGCGCCTGCCCGAGATGCTCAACCACCAGAGCACGGTGTGGACGTTGTTCGGCGCGCCGGGGGGGCTGGAGCAGCGCGTCAGCGGCTGGCTGGGCACCGTGCGCGACCGCTCGCACCTCGGCAGCATCGGCCCCGGCTCGCACCGTGACCTGGCCTTGCTGCTCGACGAGATGCGTCTCATCAAGTCGCCCCAGGAGATCGCCACCATGCGCCGCGCCGGCGCCATCTCCGCTGGCGCACACGCCCGCGCGATGCGCTTCTGCGCGCAGCGTTTCCGCGCCGAACCTGGTGGCTCGGTGCGTGAATACGAGATCGAAGCCGAGCTGTTGCACGAGTTCCGCCGCCGCGGCGCGCAGAGCCCCGCCTACACCTCGATCGTGGCGGCCGGCGCCAACGCCTGCGTGCTGCACTACGCAGCCAGCGACGCACCGCTTAAAGCCGACGAGCTGTGCCTGATCGACGCCGGCTGCGAGCTCGACGGCTACGCCAGCGACATCACCCGCACCTTTCCCGCCAGCGGGCGCTTCAGCGCCGCGCAGCGTGAGCTTTACGACATCGTGCACGCCGCGCAAGAGGCTGCCGTCGCCGCCACCCACCCCGGCGCGCGCCAGCGCGATGCGCACCACGCCGCCGTGCGCGTGCTCGCCCAAGGCATGCTCGACACCGGCCTCTTGAGCCGCGACCAGCACGGCTCGCTCGACGACGTGATCGCCAGCACCGCCTACCGCCAGTTCTACATGCACGGCACCGGCCACTGGCTGGGCCGCGACGTGCACGACGCGGGCGAGTACCTCGCGCTCGACGAGCCCGCCTTCGAGCAGCCCGACGGCCTCGGTGGCAAGGTGGTGAAACCACCCTCGCGCCGGCTGCAACCTGGCATGGTTGTGACGCTGGAGCCCGGCCTCTACGTGCGACCCGCCGAGGGCGTGCCCGAGCGTTATTGGCACATCGGCATCCGCATCGAAGACGACGCGGTGATCACCGAACAGGGTTGTGAACTCATCAGCCGAGGCGTGCCGGTGCACGCCGACGAGATCGAGGCCTGGATGAAGGCTTGATCGAGCGCTCAGCGCTCGTCGAGCATGGCCTGCAGCACCTCGCAGGCGGGCGCCATCAGCCGCTCCACCAGGTCGAGCTCCTTGACGGTGAGCGTGGCCGCCATCGCGCTCACCACCTCAGCCTGCACCTTCATCGTCTTGCGCGCGAGTGCTGCGCCCGCGGGCGTCAGGAACAAGAGCTTGGCGCGCGCGTCCGCCGGGTCGGCCTCGCGCCGCACCAGGCCGCTCGCCTCCATCTGCTTGAGCAGCATGCTGGTGTGGCTCTTGGCCGAAAAGCTGCGCTCGGCCAGCATCTGCTGCGTGATGCCCGGTGCGGTGCTCAGGTTGGCCAGCACCTCGTGCTCGGGCAGCTTCACCCCAAGGCGAGTGAGGCGCGTGCTGATCACCGCCTCACACAGGTGATAGGCGCGCACCACCGCCAGCCAGGCGGCGGTGCCATGAGGGGACGAAGGCTTTTTCATGAAACGATTGAAACCCCAGATGGTTCAATATTGAACTAATATGGCGTCTCCGCATCGACCCGGAGTCCGCTTGTGGCATCACAGATTCTGATGGCTTGCAGCGCCGCCATCCTTCTCGCACTCGGCAGCCTGCACCTGTTCTACACCTTTTACGGCAGCAAGCTCACGCCGCGCGACCCGGCCTTGCAGGCCGAGATGGCGCGCGTGGCGCCGATCATCTCGCGCGAGACCACCATGTGGAAGGCCTGGGTTGGCTTCAACGCCAGCCACAGCTTCGGCGCCATGCTGTTTGGCCTCGTCTATGGGCAACTGGCCATCGTGCACAGCGACTGGCTGTTTGGCTCGCCCTACCTGCTGACCGTCGGGCTGGTCATACTGGGCGGCCTGCTGGCCGTGGGCAAGGCCTACTGGTTCAGCATCCCGTTTCGCGGCATCGCCCTGTCGTTCGCCTGCTACGTGGCGGCGTTGGTAACGAGGGCCTGGTCATGAACCTCTACCTTCGGCTGATCCTCACCTTGCTGCGCTGCTGGCGCCTGCCGCGCCTGGCGCCGGGCGACACGCTGGAGCGCCGCCTGCGCGTGCTGCCCAACGACCTCGACATCAACGGCCACACGAACAACGGCCGCTACCTGACGCTGATCGACCTGATGCTGGTCGAGTATTTCGTGCGCACCGGTTTTGCCCGCGTGATGCTGCGTGAAGGCTGGCGGCCCATGTCGGGCGGCACCATCATCAGCTACCGCCGCGGGCTCAACCCGTTGAAAACCTACGACCTGCGCTTCCGGCTCGACGCGAGCGACGACAGCTGGAACTACATGCGTTTCGAATTCGTGCGCGACGGCCGGGTGCACGCCGCCGGCTACATGAAAGGCGCGGCGGTGGCGCGCGGTGGCCTGGTGCCCAATGCGACCTCGTATGCGGCCATGAACCTCGCGCCGCTCGATGCACCGCTGCCCCCGGCCGTGCGCCACTGGCTCGCCGCCGAGCAGGGTGTGATGGCCGCTACGTGGTGAGGGCCTGCCCGACCCGGTGGCCGTGGAAGCAGGCCTCTTCAAACACCGAATAACCCGCCAGGTCGCTGTGCGCAAAACGCACGCGGCCTTTCATTTCTGACAGCGCCTTGAGCGCCGCGCTGCCGCGCACACCCGGCACGGGGATGCTCATGGCGTGGCCGTAGCGCATCAGGTCGATCCGTTTCACCTTGGCCGGCAGGTCGGGATGGGCTTGCGCCAGGTCCTTGAGCACGGCGCCGGCCCACACCGGCCAGTCGTCGTTCAGCAAGCGCGTGCGTTGCGCCTTCAGTTGCTCCGCCGAGTCGCCGCCCAGCGCCCAATAGCTGGTGAGCACGGTCGGGCCGGGGTGCGGCCGGGTGCTCTGATGCATGGCGTCCACATAGCCAAGCGAGGGGCTGGCGTGGATCACGTTGTCCCATGAAGGGGGCGCCCCGCCACGGTCGGCCAGCACCTCGTCGAGGTGCAGGTTGGCCACCAGCCAGGGCGCGTAACGCAGCTGCGACGCGGCTTGCTGCAAGGCGCTGGGGGGCGAGGCCAACACGCGCCCGGTGATGAACAAGGGCGTGGCCATCACCACCTGCGTGGCCGTCCAGCGCTCGCTGCGTTGGGCGCGGGCGTCCCACACGTCGACCGCCACGTCGTGCTTGTTCTCCACCACCCGCAGCACCAGCTTGCCGCCGTGCAGGCGCTCGCGCAGCGGTGCGGCCAGGCGCTCGGTGAGCCAGGCATTGCCCTGCGGCCAGGTGAGCACGCCTTCGCGCTCGTCGGCCTCGTCGGCGCCGGGGGCGTGAAAGCCGTGGCGGCTGGCGAAGTAGTGCAAGCCGGCCCAGGCCGACACCTGGGCCGAGGTGGCGCCGTAGTCGTCGCGGCAGCAGTAGTCGAGGTAGGTTCGCAGTGAAGCGGCGGTGAGGCCTTGTGCGTTGAGCCAGGCGCTGAATGTGACGCTGTCCAGCACGTCATGCCCCGCCGTCCACGGTGCACGCGCAGTGGGCATGCTGAAGCCGAGCGTCTTGCCGGCTTGAGCGACCAGCGTGCTGAAGCGGCGGTACTGCGCGAGCGTTTCGTCGCTCTGGCCGGCCACCGGCAACAAACCTTCTTGCCACTGGCCGTCGATGAACAAACGCTCTTGCGGGCTGTGGCACAGGTGGCGTTCGTCGTAGATGCGCTGGCCGTGTTCGATTCGGCTGACGCCCAGCTCTTCGAGCAGCTCGACCACTTCAATCGCCTGCTTGCCCGGCACCGGCAGGTAATGCGCACCGAGCGGGCAGGCCATGCCGGCGATCTGGTGCCCGCGGCTGTTGCCTCCGGCGGTGTCTTCGAGGTCGAGCAGGTGCACGTCGGCCACGCCCTTGCGCGACAGGGCCCGCGCGCACGCGAGACCCGCCACGCCGGCACCCACGATCAGCACATTGACACGGTGCTGCACGGCGGGAGTCGGCAGGCTGTTGTTCTGGAGGTCACGCAGGCGGTGGCCACGCTCGTGTGGTGCGCCGACCCAAGCACCGTCGTAGCGCGGCTCGGCGGCGCGGCGGCACGACGCGACCAACGGCAATGA
>JACMKJ010000044.1 GCA_014380155.1 Rhizobacter sp.
GCTACTTCAACGCCTCCATGCGCCTCACACCGCCGCTGCGCCAGCAGCGCGACCGCGACGCCATCCGCGCCGCGCTGGCCGACGGCACGGTCGACGCGCTGGTGAGCGACCACACGCCGGTCGACGAAGACATGAAGAACCTGCCCTTTGCCGAAGCCGAGCCCGGTGCCACCGGCCTGGAGCTTCTGCTGAGCCTGGCGCTCAAGTGGGGCGAAGAGCAGGGCGTGACCCTCGGCAAGACGCTCGCTTCGGTGACCTCGGAGCCGGTGCGTGTACTCGGCGACACGCTCGGTTCGCTGGCCTCCAGCGCCGGCCGGCTGGTCGAAGGCGGTGTGGCCGATCTTTGCCTGTTCAACGCGAGCGAGCGCTGGACGGTGCAACCCGCCGCACTCAAGAGCCAGGGCAAACACTCACCGTTTGCAGGCTACGAGTTGCCCGGCCGCGTGAAGTACACGCTGGTCGCGGGCCACCTGGCGTACGAGGCCGCTTGAGCCCGCTGCTGCGTCAACTGCGAGCGGTCTGGCGGCTGACCCACTGTGTCGTGCACATTGGTGCCGGCATGTTGCGCTGCGCGGTGATCTACCCTTTCGCCACACCGGCACAACGCATGCAACAGACCGGCCGCTGGTGCGCCAAGATGGCTCGCGTGCTGGGCTTGCAGATCCACGGCAGCGGCAGGGCGCAAGGCGGCCCTGTGCTGCTGGTGGCCAACCACATCTCGTGGCTCGACATCCTTGCCATCAACGCGGTGCACCCAACGCGCTTTGTCTCCAAGGCCGACGTGCGGGCCTGGCCGGTGCTGGGTTGGCTGGTGGCGTGCGGTGGCACCTTGTTCATCGAGCGCGAACGCAAGCGAGATGCGCTGCGGGTGGTACACCAGATCGCCGACGCGTTGAAGCAGGGCGACACCATCGCCATGTTCCCCGAAGGCACCACGGGCGATGGCTGCTCGCTGTTGCCCTTTCACGCCAACTTGCTGCAGGCGGCGGTGTCGACCGGCACGCCGCTGCAACCCATCGCCATGCGCTATGTCGATGCCGATTCGCAGCCCAGCCGCGCGGTGGTGTGGGTGGGCGACACCACGCTGGTGGCGTCGCTGTGGCAGGTGGCCACGGCCCACCGCATTCAAGCCTTCGTGATCCAGTTGCCGGCGCTGCCGACCGTTGGGCAAGACCGCCGCGCGCTCGGCGAGGCCGTGCGGGTGCAGATCAGCGCGACGCTGGGCTTCGACGAGCCCGCGCCAGCGGCGCACGCCTAGAGGCAGTTCACCGGCAGGTAGACGGCGGGCACGTCGGTCTTGTCGGTGCCCATGGCCCGCATGTTCTCGGGGGGCCGCGCGCGGCCGCACACCCAGGCGACGGGCACGACCTGCGCGTCTTCGATCACACCAGGGCGCAGCGTCAGCGTCTTGCCTCGCAGCGCGCCGTTGGCGCGGTTGCCGAAGACGATGTGGATCGCGCCGTTTTCCACCGTGACCGACTTCACCACGTTGCTCACGATCTTGTCGGGCGCGGGTAACCCGGCGATGGCGTTGTCTTCAGGCAGCGTTTTGGTGGCGGCCCAGGCGGCGGCCACCGGGTCCTTGGCGATCTTTGCCAAGGGCATGGCTTCGAGGATGTTCTCGCGGATGTACTTGTTCTGCAGGCTGGGCACGGCCATCAGCGCGAGGATGGCGATGATGGCCACCACGATCATCACCTCGATGAGGGTGAAGCCGTGGGCTGGTGGGGTCGCAGAAGTGTGGGCTGTGTTCACGCGTGGCATGTCGGTTGTAAACGGGGCCATTCTGCGGCATGCAGCCTGATGCCGGCGCACCAGAGTGTGTCAAGCGGCTAAGCTGCGACACGCCTCATAGCCCCATGAAGATCATTGACACCGCCACCACCCGCGCCGCGCTGGGCTTTGATCGCCTGGTGCCTGCTTTGGCGCAGATGTTTGCCAGCGGCTGCGAGTCGCCGCCGCGCCATGTGCACAGCCTGCCGGTGTTCACCGTGCTCATCATGCCGGCTTGGCAGACCGGCCGTTACCTCGGTATCAAGACGGTGACCATCGCGCCCGGCAACTCGGGCCTGGGACTGCCCGGCCTGCATTCGACGTATCTGCTGTACGACGCTACCACCGGCGTGCCGCTGGCGCAGATGGACGGCAACGAGATCACCTCGCGCCGCACCGCCGCGACCTCTGCGCTGGCCGCTTCTCACCTTGTGCGGCCCGAGGCGCGCCGCCTGCTGGTGGTCGGCGCAGGCCGGGTGGCCAGCCTGCTCGCCGAGGCCTACTGCAGCGTGTTGCCGATCGAGCAGGTGACGGTGTGGAGCCGCAAGCCTGAAGCCGCGGCCACCCTGGCGGCGCAATGGCGCGAACGTGGTATCGATGCACATGCCACCGACAACCTGGCCCAGGCCGTGCGACAGGCCGACATCGTCAGCAGCGCCACGCTCGCCACCGAGCCGCTGATCCACGGCGAGTGCTTGCAGCTCGGCAGCCACCTCGACCTGATCGGTAGCTTCACGCCGGCCATGCGCGAGGCCGACGACGACTGCTTTCGCGGCGCACACATCTATGTCGACACCGAAGAGGCCTGCCACAAGAGTGGCGAGTTGCTGGGGCCGATCTCGCGTGGCGTGTTTGCTGCAAGCGATCTGGGCGGCACGCTCGCGCAGCTGTGCCGTGGCGAGTTGACCGTGCGTGCGTCGGCCACGGGGCGAACGGTGTTCAAGTCGGTGGGCACGGCGCTTGAGGACCTGGCCGCGGCCGTTCTGGTGTACGAATCGCACGTCGCTTGAGCCCGGTTGCTCAAGGTGACAGCGGGGCCTAAGCGGCTGCGCTATGGTCGTTCGCTTGAGCTCGCTCACCTCGCTCACCTCGGTTTCCCGCCTGCGCTGGATTCGCCATCAGTGGCAGCGCCGCTTCGCCCGCCCTCGCGGTGTCTGGGGCCTGGCCGGGCCGGTGCTGGTGCAGGAGCTGGCCCTGGTGCTGACCGGCGCGGTGGTGATGGCGCTGGCCAGCCACCTCGGGCCGGCGTCGGTGGCGGCCATCGGCATGATGGACGCGCTGGGCTTCCTGCTCAACGCGGTGTACGGCGGGCTGGCCATGGGCGCCACCGTGACCGTGGCGCACTGCCTGGGCGCCGGTCGCCGCCACGACCTGCGCGCAGTGGCTTTCAGCGCGCTGCTGCTGGCGCTGTGCAGTGCAGCATTCATCGCCACGCTCTTATGGTTCACCCGTGGCCTGTGGATCGACATGTTGCTGCCTGGCGCCGAAGCCTCGGTGGTCTCGCAGGCCGACCGTTACTTCCGCTGGCTCATCGTGGCGGGCTTGCCGACCGCGCTGGTGATGGCGGCCTGTGGTGTGCTGCGCGGCATGGCCCGAACCGACACCGCGATGCGCGTGCAACTGGCGATGAACCTCTTGCAGATATTGCTGGCAGCGCTCTTCATGAACGGTGCCTACGGCAGCGTGGCGGGTGCGGGCGCCGCTCTGTTGGCCGCGCGCAGTGCCGGTGTGGCGCTGGTGTTGATCGCGTTGTGGCCCACGCTGCAGCGTGCACTGGAGCACGCTGCAGGTTCGCCGGTGCGAGCTGAGTTTGTGCGCGCCATCTTGCGCGTGGGCTGGCCGGCGGCGCTGGAGACCTCGTTCTTCCACGTCGGCAAGCTGATCACGCAGACCATGGTGGTGAGCCTGGGCACCACGGCCATGGCGGCCAACTTCATTGCCTTCTACGTCAGCGCCATGCTTTACGCCCCTGGCACGGCGCTCGGCGTGGCCGCCACCACGCTGGTGGGCATGCGCCTCGGTGCAGGCCAGGCGCAACGGGCACACCGCATGCTGCGCCGTCTGGTGCGCAGCGCCAGCTGGTCGCTCACCTGGGTGGGCTTGCTGGTGCTGCCGCTGGCATGGCCCCTGGCCAGCCTGTTCGGCAACGACCCGGAGGTCACGCGACAGGCGGCCTGGTTGATCGCCTTGAGCTGCCTGTTCATGCCGGTGTGGGCGGGGTCTTTTGTGCTGCCCGCAGGCTTGCGCGGAGCGGGCGACACCCGTTATGCGCTGGTCGTGGGCACGGCCACCATGTGGGGCCTGCGAATCATGGCCGGCTACCTGATGGGCGTCGTGCTGGGCCTGGGTGTGGTGGGTGTGTGGCTGGGCATGTTCGGCGACTGGGTGGTGCGCAATGTGCTGTTTCGCAAGCGCATGCGCAGCACCGCCTGGACGCGCCACCGCCTGCTGGGGTGACCCCGGCCTGAAACAAAGTGGCCGCCCGCTTGCAGTATTTGGCACAACCCAGTGAAGTGGCCCTGTCACTCTGAGCGTCGCAGGGCTACATTGCAGCTGTATTGGAGGCTGCCATGGCGTTTGTCAAGATGGTGCGTTCCCAGGTGCATTTCGGCGCCCCTTCCTTGTGGGAAGTGCGTGACGCAGAAGGCCACCTGCTGCTGGCAAAAGGTGCCGTCGTTGAAGACGACGAGCAACTCGCATCGCTGCTGGCGCATGGCGCCATGGTCGACCCCGAAGAAGTCAAGGCGGCGCTGGCGGCCCAGGCCCTTGCAAACGGGAAGCCCATCGAGGCGCCCGCACCCGACCCCCGTCCGGCCAGCCTGTTTGCCCTCTGGGACAAACTTTTCTGGCGCCTGGAGCGTGCGGTGAAAGGCATCAAGGAAGAAGCCGGCTTCCCAGCCCGGCTCGACGAACTTGCCCAGCACCTGGCGCTGCTGGTGGAGCGCGACGCCGACATCGGCATCTTCATGGCGGTGCGCCAAGACAATCACCGTTTTGCGATCTACGGCCTGAGCCATGCGGTGTTCACCGCGTCGCTGTGTTTCCTGATGTCGCAACGCATGGGCTGGCCGCGCGAGCGCAGCATCACGCTGGTGAAAGCCGCGCTGACCATGAACATGTCGGCCTTCGAGTTGCAGGGCCGGCTTGCCGCTCAGGGCGTGCCGATGCTGGAGGAGCAACGCGTGATCCTGCATGAGCACCCGCTGCAGAGCGCGCAGATGCTGCGTGAGGTGGGCGTGGCCGATGAAGAGTGGCTCACCGCCGTGGAGCAACACCACGAGTGGCCTGACGGAACAGGTTACCCGCGCAAGCTCACTGAAATGAGCGAGATGGCCCGCGCGCTCAAGTACGCCGACGTGTTCATCGCCAAGATCAGCCCGCGCGCGATTCGCAAGCCACTCACGGTGCAGGAGGCGGCGCGCCAGTTGTTCAAGATCGATGGCGGCGGGCCGATGGCCCTGGCCATCATCAAGGAGTTCGGTATCTACCCGCCGGGCGAGTTCGTGAAGCTCAAGTCGGGTGAGCTGGCGGTGGTGATACGGCGCACCGCGAGCGCCAACACGCCGCTGGCGGTGAGCATCACCGACAAGACCGGCGTGCCCGTATTGCACGTGGCTCGCCGCGAAACCGCGCGGCCCGAACACGCCATCACCGGGCTGGTGGCCGACAAGTCGCTGCTGACCCGGGTTCCGCCAGAGCGGCTGTACGGTTTGCCGGGTTAGGTCCGGCGCTGGGCTCTTACTTCTCGCCTTGCAGGTAGTAGCTCTTGATGGGCTTGAGGTTGGCATCAAGCTCGTACACCAGCGGGCTGCCGTTGGGGATGTTCACGCCCACGATGTCGGCGTCGGCGATGTTGTCGAGATACTTCACCATTGCACGGATGCTGTTGCCGTGCGCCGCGATCACCACCCGCTTGCCAGCCTTGATGGCCGGGGCGATGCTGTCGTTCCAGACCGGCAGCACACGCTCGACTGTGTCTTTCAGGCATTCGGTGAGCGGGATGTCTTCGGGCTTGAGCTTCGCGTAGCGGATGTCGCCGCGCTGGCTCATGGGTGAATCGGCGGTCAGCGGCGGTGGCGGCGTGTCGTAGCTGCGGCGCCAGGCCAGCACCTGGGCGTCACCGTACTGGCGTGCCATGTCGGCCTTGTTCAGCCCTTGCAGCGCGCCGTAGTGGCGTTCGTTGAGCCGCCAGTCGTGCAGCACCGGCAGCCAGGTGCGGTCCATCTGGTCCAGCGCGTGCCACAGCGTCCACACCGCGCGCTGCAGCACCGAGGTGTAGGCGATGTCGAAGTCGTAGCCACCTTCCTTCAGCAGGCGCCCGGCCTGTTTGGCCTGGGCCACACC
>JACMKJ010000045.1 GCA_014380155.1 Rhizobacter sp.
GAACACCGGCAGGCCCAGCACGGCGGGCAGCACGCGCAGCGAGCCGGCCGTGCGGCCGCGGTGCGACGACGGCTCGGCCACCGTGGGCGCTTGCTGCAAGGCGATGTCGGTCACGCCGCGCTCAGCCACTCAGTTCAAGTCACAGGCTCTTGAACTGGCTCCACAGGTCGTTCCAGTCCTCGATGGGCTGCTGCTTGGGCAGCTGGCGCAGCTGGATCTTCTTGGCCTTGTATTCGTCCATCACGTTCGGGCCCTTGAGCTTCATGCGCAGCAGTTCGGCCTCGGCCGGCTTGGTCTCGTTGAGCAGCTTCCACGCGGGCATCGACGGGATGCTCTTGCGGTTGTCCACCTTCGTGGCCATGGCCACCTGGGCGCGCGGCGTCAGCGAGTACTGGATGAACTTGCGCGCCAGGTCCTTCTTCGACGTGCCCTTCACGATCGACAGCGACTCGGTGTATTGCAGGCCGCCTTCTTCCGGAATGATGGTGTCCACCGGCACGCCGCTGGTGCGCAGGCCGAGCGTGATCCATTCGCCGATGCCCGGGATGAGCTGCGCGCGTCCGTTGGTCATCGACGAGAAGATGTCGGCGATGGTGTAGAAGCCCGACGCCTGGGGCTTCAACGAGAACAGCTTCTTCTTCAGGTCAGCGAACTTGGCCTTGTCCAGGTCATACGGCGGGCGGTTGCCGTTCGACAGGCTGATGCAGCCCATCGACGGCAGGTACCAGTC
Organism: Rhizobacter sp.; assembly: GCA_014380155.1. Lineage (GTDB taxonomy): Bacteria > Pseudomonadota > Gammaproteobacteria > Burkholderiales > Burkholderiaceae_C > Rhizobacter. Next base: position 731 of record JACMKJ010000045.1, read on the forward strand.
GAAGAAGCCGACCTTGCCCTTGGCTTTTTCGCTCCACAACACCGAGTACGACGACACTTCCTTCGGCGTGAAGGCCTTGGTGTTGTACGAGATGCCGAGGTAGCCGAAGTCGAGCATCACGCCGTAGAGCTTGCCGTCGAACCAGTGCAGCGGGAACTTCTGGAACTCGGGCCACAGGTCCTTCAGCGGGTAGTCGGCCGGGTCCAGCGGCTCGATGAAGTCAGCGGCCTTCAGCAGGTGCATGTACTCGGCGTCGGCCAGTACCACGTCGAAGGTGCCCGGGGGCGACTGGTTGACGACGGCCATCATCTGGTCGCCGCCCACGTATTCCTTGATGCGGATCTTCACGCCGTGCAGCTTTTCGAACTCGCCCACGATGGACGGGTCGGCATTGCCGGGCCACGACAGGTAGTTCAGCACCTTCGGGTCGGCGGCATCGGCGCTGTTCCATAGCGCGGCACTGCCCAACGTGCTGGCGGCCACGCCGGCCTTCAACACGGAACGGCGGCTGAAGTCGGTGGCGGGGGGCATCACGATGGGCTTAAGGCCGACGGGCTTTGACATGGGCGCTCCTTGCAGGTGGTGCATGCGAAAAGGCATGCGGGTTTGAAAACGCATCAAGCGTGCCAACCGCGCCAACGGCGCGTCGTCGATCACAGCCCCAACGGCCCGCCATAACGGTGCAGGTGAAACGGCTCGCGGCACAGGCCGATGCAGAAGCTGCCCACCGCCCGCTCGATGGCCTGCGCGAGGTGCTTGCCTTCGGCGTTGGCTTCGGCGATCTCGTCGCGCGCCGCTTCAGCGTCGCGCGCCAATTTGGTCATGTCGCAGCTCACATGTTTGCCCGCACGCACCACGACCTTGCCGCCGACCATCACATCGCGCACACCCGTCGCGTCTTCGGTCAGCACCACCTGGTTCACCGGGTCATTCATCGGGATCCAGTTGATCGACAGCAGATCAAGGAACACGAGGTCGGCCACGCAACCGACGGCGATCTGCCCCGCCTTGTCGAAACCCGTTGCACGCGCGCCGCCCTGCGTGGCCGCGGTGAAAACTTCGGGCGCGCTCAGCCACTGTTCGTAGTCGGGCGTGCGCACGTTGGACACCATCGAGGCATAACGCATGGCCTCGTACATGTTCTGGTTGTCGGCGCACATGGCGCCGTCGGTACCGAGCGCCAGGTTCACGCCCAGCTCCAGCATGCGGCGTGAATCGGCAATGCCGGCGCCCAGCCGCATGTTGCTGCCGGCGTTGTGCGATACCGAAGCGCCCTTGGTGGCCAGGCGCCGCATGTCGTCGTCGTCGAGCCACACGCCGTGCGCCACGGTGAAGTTCGGGCCCAGCATGCCCAAATCGTCGAAGTGAGCGGTGAGCGACTTGCCCCAGCGCTTCATCGCGGCCACCGCCTGCACCTTGGATTCGGCCACGTGGGATTGCGTCATCGCGCCGTACTCGGCCGCGAGCTTCACGCAGCCCAGCGTCAACGCGTCCGAGCAGTGCAGCGGGATCGTTGGCGCGATGCCCAGCTTCACCTGCGCCGGGTCGTGCGGCCAGTTCTTCAACGCTTCTTCCATGCTGCGCAAGATGAAGCCGGTGTCGCCGCCAGCCGCATCCACCTGCGCCTTGTGCGATTCGGGCAGCGCGTCATACAGGCCGGGAATGGCGCGGTAGAACGACACGTCTTGCAGCATCGGCGCCACCACGGCGCGCATGCCCGCGTCCACGTAGGCCTGGCCGATGGCGTACAGCTCGTCGACCGTTGCGAGCGGAAAGCCGAAGGTCAGGTCGTACGCGGTGGTGCAGCCCTTCTGCAGCATCTCGACCGCACCGATGTAGGTGTTGAGATATTTGTGGCTGGGCGTCTGGTTGGCCGCCCATTCGCCGGCGCCGCTGAGCAGCAGTTCCAGCGTCCAGCGGTCGTGTGTGGCTTTGCTGAGGTTGGTGCTGCCGTGCGTGTGGCCGTTGACGAGGCCGGCGTGCATCAGCGTGCCGGCGGCGTCGAACAGTTCGGCTTCGGCAGGGGCCGCCATGCCGGGTGCACCAATGGCGCTGATGACGCCATCAACGACCAACAGGTCGGCGGGCGGCGCACTGCGCGAGGCAGCGTCGAGCAGCCGGCCGCCGCGAATGACGAGCGTGGCCATGGCGCGTCAGGTGATAGAGCCGACCACGCCTTCGACCAGGAAGTTCATGCGGTCGAGGAAGGGGTCGTAGTTGCCGTAGGCCTTGTCGATGACAAGCTTGCCGGTGTTGCTTTTGGTCGGCCCGGCAAACACCGACTTGCCGGCCTTCATGTCGGCGATGGCGCTGGTGGCGGCATTGCGCGCCTTGTCGCTGGCGCCGGCACCGAAGGGCGTGCTGGACACCATGTCCTTGTCGTAGCCGCCGAAGAAGGTGTTGGGCAGCTTCTCGCCCTTGGCGATGGATGCGGCGAACGCCTTGTAGACCGTCTCCCATTTATTTTCGGCGCCGGTAATGAAGCCCTTGGGCGCCAGGCTGGCCTGCGACGCGTTGTGGCCGAGTGTCTTCGCGCCCAGCTTGTCGGCGGCCTCGACGATGATCTTCGGGCTGTCCACATGGCAGGCGATCACGTCGCAGCCGCTGGCCACCAGCGAGTTGGTGGCCTCGGCCTCGCGCACGGGCATTGACCAGTCGCCGGTCATCACCAGGTGCACCGTGGCGTTGGGGTTGACCTTGCGCACCCCCATCGTGAAGGCGTTGATGTTGCGCAGCACGATGGCAATGGGCTTGGCGGCCACGAAGCCGATCTTGTTGGAGTTGGTGGACAGGCCGGCGGCGATGCCGTTGACGTAGTGCGCCTGGTCCAGATAGCAGAAGTACCCGCCCAGGTTCGTCGGGTGCTTGTCGGCCGACCACAGCGACGTGGGGTGGCGGAACTCGACCTTGGGGTTGCGCTTAGCCATGTCCACCATGAACGGATCGAAGTAGCCGAACGAGGTGCCGAAGACGAGCGAGGCACCATCGGACTGGACCATGGCTTCGAGCGTCTTGCGCACGGCCACGGTCTCGGGCACGTTCTCTTCTTCGACCACCTTGACACCGGGCACGGTTTTCAGCGCCTTGGCCGCCACGGCGTGCGCCTGGTTCCAGCCGTAGTCGCCACGCGAGCCGACGTAGATCAGGCCGACGGTGACGGGCTTTTGCGCCAGCGCTTGCGGGGCCAGTGCAGCGAGCGATGCACCCGCGGAAGTGGTGGACAGGAACCGGCGGCGGCTCCAGCAAGATTCGGACATGAGCGGCTCCTTCGCCAGGTGCGGCGGGCTGCGCAAGTGCGCGGCGGGGCTCTATGCAAAGGGCATGCCGTCAGGCCTTGCGTCGCGCGGCCCGTACCGCCGGCTTGGCCCCCGGCGCATAGCGGCCCAGGATCTGCCCCAGGTCGGCTTCGTCCTTGGCTGGCGCGCTGGAAAGCACACGCGCTTCCAGCTCGCCCAGGTGCGACGCCATCAGGCGCCGCGCGGCGCGCACGTCGCCCTTGCGGAAGGCGTCGATCAGCGCACGGTGTTCGGCGATGCCGCACTCGGGCGAATGCGAAGGGCCGTGCACCGCCAGGATCAGCGAGCAACGCGACACCACTTCGTCGACGTAGCGCTCGAGCACCGGGTTGCCCACCAGTTGCGCCACGCGCACATGGAACTCGCCTGCCAGCCGCGCGCATGTCGGCGCCTGCTGTTCGCGCGCGGCCTGCTCTTCCAGGCGCACATGCGCTTCCAGCGCCTGCGCCGCGAAGGGCGACCAGCGCTCGATGACGAGGCGCACCACCTCTTGCTCCAGGCAGCGCCGCACCTCGAACACGCTGCGCGCGTCCTCCAGGCTGGGCCGCGCCACCGTGGCGGTGCGGTTGTGTGGGGCGTCGACCAGCCCCTCGGCTGCCAGCCGCGCCAGTGCCTCGCGCACCAGCGTGCGGCTCACCTGGAAGTGCGTGCCCAGCGCGTCTTCAGGCAGCTTGGTGCCGGGTTGCAGCGCCTGCTCGATAACGGCCTGCTTGAGTGCGGTGTAGGCGACGTCTGCTTTTTTGGGGGTGGTCATGACAGCGGGC
>JACMKJ010000467.1 GCA_014380155.1 Rhizobacter sp.
CAGAAGATCGAGCGCGAGATGATGAGCGGGCGGCTGGTGCTGCTTTACGCAGCGCCCGAGCGGGTGACCACGCCGCGCTTTCTGGCGCAGCTCGATTCGCTCAACGAGCGCGGCCTCTTGAGCCTGTTCGCCATCGACGAGGCGCACTGCGTGAGCCAGTGGGGCCACGACTTTCGCGAAGACTACCTGGCGCTCAACGTGCTGCACGAGCGATACGCCAACGTGCCGCGCATCGCGCTCACCGCCACCGCCGACGACCTCACGCGGGCCGACATCATCGAGCGGCTGCAGCTGCAAGAAGCGCGCATCTTCATCAGCAGCTTCGACCGGCCGAACATCCGCTACGGCATCGTCGAAAAAGACAACGCGCGCGCGCAGCTGCTGCGCTTCATCAACGACGAACATGAAGGCGACGCCGGCATCGTTTATTGCCAGTCGCGCAAGAAGGTGGAAGAAACCGCCGACTGGCTGAAGAGCGAAGGCATCGACGCCTTGCCGTACCACGCCGGGCTCGACTCCGACGTGCGCCGCCGTCACCAAGACAGGTTCTTGCGCGAAGACAGTGTGGTGATGGTGGCCACCATCGCCTTCGGCATGGGCATCGACAAACCCGACGTGCGCTTCGTGGCCCACCTCGACCTGCCCAAGAACATCGAGAGCTATTACCAGGAGACGGGCCGCGCCGGCCGCGACGGTTTGCCCGCCAACGCGTGGATGGCCTACGGCCTGGCCGACGTGGTGAACCAGCGCCGCATGATCGACGACAGCCCGGCGGGCGAAGAGTTCAAGCGCGGCCAGGTCGGCAAGCTCGAAGCGCTGCTGGCACTGGCCGAGGCACACGACTGCCGGCGGGTGCGGCTGTTGTCCTACTTCGGTGAAGACAGCACGCCTTGTGGCAACTGCGACAACTGCCTGAACCCCCCCGCGACCTGGGACGCGACCGAAGCCGCTCGCAAGGCGCTGAGCTGCATCTACCGCTTTCACCAGAACGGCGGCCAGCGTTTTGGCGCGGTGCACCTGATGGACGTGCTGCGTGGCAAGTCCACCGACAAGGTATCGCAGTACCGGCACGAGAGCCTTTCCACCTTCGGCATTGGCGCCGACGTGAGCGAAGCTCAGTGGCGCGCGGTGTTGCGCCAGCTGATCGCGCTCGGCCATGTGCGCACCGAAGGCGAATACAACACGCTGGAGCTCACGCCGAGCGCACGCGAGGTGCTGCGCGGCGACGTGAGCCTGTTGCTGCGCGTGGCAAGCGACACCCCAAAACGTGGCAAATCCAGCAAGACGGGCAAGGTCACGCGCGGCAAGGACAAGCCGCCACCCATCACGCTCGACGACGAAGGCACCGAGCGTTTCAGCGCGCTCAAGGCCTGGCGCGCTGAGGTGGCGAAGGAACACGGTCTGCCGGCCTACGTGATCTTTCACGACGCCACGCTGGCCGAGATGGCGCGTGCCAAACCCAGCTCGCTCGACGAGATGTCGACCATCAGCGGTGTAGGCGCGAAGAAGCTCGAAGCCTATGGGCGCGAGATCCTGCGGGTGTTGGCACTGGCGTAAGCTGTTGATTCGTCTGCAGGAGACCGCCATGACGCCTTCGACTCTTCGCCATGCCCTGCGCTGTGCCACCGTGGTCGCTGTGGCCCTGTTGTCTGCCTGCGGCGGCAGCAGCGAGAGCGACACCCCGCAGATGCCCGTCGGCTCGCAGACCGCGCAATCGGTCAGCGCCAACACTTTGGTGCTCGGCCCCGACACGGTGAATGCCAACGCGGCCGTGCTGCGTACGGCGCAAGCGGTGGTGGCGAGCGCCAGCGGCCAGGTCACGGCGACCGTCGCCTGTGGTGGTGGCGGCACGGCGCGCTTCACCGCCAGCGGCGGCAGTGGCCTGAGCTTGCTCAACGGCGTGCTCGATGCGGGCGAGCGCTACAGCATCTTGTTCGACAACTGCCGCGCGTCGGCCGGCGCCGAAAGCTTGAGCGGGCTGATGAGCATCGACGTGATCAGCGCCTCGGCCAACGAGTTGACGCTGCAGACCAGCACCCAAGGCATCGTGGTGACTCGCCCGCAACGCACGTTCACCCTGAACGGCAGCTCCACCATCTCGCAGTCGACCGTCACCAACGGCACGACCGTCACCACGACCAACCGCTGGGTGTCACCGCAAATCGCGCTCACCAGCCTGCACAACGCCAACCTGAGCAGCCTCAGCTTCAGCAACGTCGACCTCACCACCACCAGCACCACCGTCAACGGTGTGCTGACGGGCAGCACCAGCAGCGGCGCCCTGACGATCACGGTGGCCTGGCCCGGCAACAGTTGGTCGGCCACCATCGCCACCCAGGGACCAGCGTCTTACGATGCGAACGGAGTGGCCACCCAAGGCAGCTGGTTGATGACCTTGCCGCACGACCGCATCGGCCTGGTGGTGGCGGCAGGCCTGGCCACCGTGACGCTGGACAACGGGGCCAACGGCAGCATCGACCACACCTTCTTCTTCGGCGTGCTTGCCTTGATGGTGGCCGCGGCCTGAGGCAAGCTTCAGTCGCCGCGTGGAAGCGTCACGCGCACCGCGTGGCGACCGTCATACCGCTCAAAGCCCAGCGTGCCGCCCATGCGCGCCACCACCCGCGCCACGATGGCCAGGCCCAGGCCGGTGCCGCCGGGGCTGCGCGAGGCAAAGGGTTCGAACAATTTGCTGCGGATTTCCTCCGGCACACCAGGGCCGCTGTCGCAGATGTGCAGCAGCACGGCGTTGTCGGTCGTCTCCGCGTC
>JACMKJ010000468.1 GCA_014380155.1 Rhizobacter sp.
ACGTCGCGCACCATGCCGCGCGCCTTGTGCATGAAGCACTTGGTGCCTTGCATTGTGACGATGCCGGCAGCGTCTTGCCCGCGGTGCTGCAAGAGCAGCAGCGCGTCATAGATCAGCTGGTTGACCGGGCCTTTGGAGATGACGCCGACGATGCCGCACATGAGGAATCCTTGGGTTTCAACGCACCGTGCCGGCGGGTGCCGGCAGGTGTTGCAAAAGTTGGGGCGGAAGCACCGGGCGCAAGCCGGTCAACGCGACATGCAGCCACTGTGCACCCTGCGAGGCCTGCCAGGTGGGAGATTTCACCAAAGGTGTGAGGCTGATCACGGTGGCGGCCGCGAGCAAAAGCGTCAGCCCGCGCAGCAGGCCGAAACCGGCGCCCAGCGCGCGGTCGGGCAGGCTCAACGGGGTGGCGTGGATCAGGAAGCGCAACAGGCGCGAAGCAATCGCCCAGGCCAGCAAAACGCCAATGAAAAGCGCCGCGAAAGCCGCTGCGTGGTTGATGCCCGAACCGGGTTTGCCCACCGGAATGTGCGGCGCAAGTTCGGCCGCGAACCAATGCGCCGCAAAATAGGCCACGAACCAGCCCAGCAACGACAGCACCTCGAACACAAACCCGCGCAGCAGCCCGACGACCACCGAGATCAGCAACACACCGGCGAGAACGAGGTCGACCCATTGCATGGCTCGGTGTCAGAGCGTGTAGACCGCCGAAGGCAGGCCCGCAGACTTGATCTTGTCGGCGACTTTGTCGGCCTCGCCGCGTGAGGCAAACGGCCCGACGCGTACCCGAATGCGCTTGCCGTTGGAAGTTTCGACCACCTGGGTGTAGGTCTTGAGGCCGAGCTTCTCGACCTTCTGGCGGGCTTCACGCGCCGCAGTCACTTCGGCAAATGCACCGACTTGCACCACGAAACGGCCTTCGGCGGCGGCTGGTTTAGCCTCTTTGCCGTCGAGCAGGGCTTGAGCGCGAGAGCTGTCGGCTGGTTTGGTTTCGGGCTTGGGGGCCGCTGGTTTGGGTTCTGGTTTCGGGTCGACTGGCGGCTTGGGCGCTGGTTTGACCTCGGCGGGCGCGGCAGATGCCAAGGCGGCCGGTGCCGAGGCCGCCGCCACCACCTCACGCCCTGCATCGGCGAGTGTTTCGCTGACCACGCTCGGAGGCACCACCGGCGGTGTGGCATGCGCTGCAGGTGCGGCGCGCGGCGCAGACGAAGCACTTCCGTCCTTGCGGGCAATCTCGATGGGAGTGTCGACGGGCAAGGGCCGTGGCTGCGTTTCGAACAGCAGCGGGAAGCCGATCACCCCGGCCGCCACCAGCACCACCGCGCCCACCAAGCGCTGGCGCGCACGTGTGCGGGCTTGTTCCACCGTGTCGACGGGCTCGGGTGACTTGGTCGACGCCTTGGGGGCATCACCCGACTTGCGCTTCAGAAATGACAGCAAACCCATGCAGTGCTGGTTCCAGGTGGGGCGTTTGCGCGCTCGTTGAGGGCTGGTTGAAGGCTGGCCCCACCCGCACGCGTGACCGGCGGAGAAGGCCGGTGGCTGGTGTCAGCCGATGTGCTTGGCGGTCAGACGGGGCAGACCGTCCTTCAGCACGCCGCCCACGGTGTAAAACGAGCCGAAGACCACGATTCTATCAGCGGGGTCTGCTGCATCCACTGCGGCACGCAGGGCTTCAGAGGGGTTGTCGTGGCAAGCAGATGTGACCGGGCCGGGGCCGCGCAAGGCGAGGCTCTCATGCAGCGATTTAAGCTGCTGCGCCGTGGCTGCACGCGGGATGGGCAGGTCGCAAAAATGCCAGTGGTCGACCAGCGGCGCCATGCGGGTGAGGATGGCGGCGATGTCTTTGTCGGCCATGACGCCCAGCACCGCATGTGTGCGCGGGTAGAAACCCATCTGGTCGAGGTTCTCGAACAGCGCACCGACCGCGTGCGGGTTGTGGGCCACGTCGAGCACCAGCGTGGGCTGGCCGGGCACGATCTGGAAGCGCCCCGGCAGCTCCAGCGTCGCCAACCCATTGCGCACGGCCTGCGCGGTGATCGGCAGACGGTCGCGCAAGGCCTCGAAAGCGGCCAGGGCTCCCGATGCGTTGAGCAACTGGTTGGCCCCGCGCAGCGTGGGATAGGCCAGGCCGTTGAAGCGCTTGTTGCGCCCTGCCCAACCCCACTGCTGCTTGTCGCCGGCGTAGTTGAAATCACGGCCGATCTGCCAGAGGTCGGCACCGATCTCTTGCGCATAGGCCCCCACGCTGGCGGGCGGCACCGGGTCGCTGAACACCGCCGGTTTGCCGGGCCGCATGATCGCGGCCTTCTCGCGGCCGATGGCTTCGCGGTCGGGACCCAGGTATTCCATGTGGTCGAGGGCGATGCTGGTGATGACCGCACAGTCGGCATCGATCACGTTGACGGTGTCGAGCCGCCCGCCCAAGCCCACTTCGAGGATCACCATGTCGAGCTCGGCCTGCGACAGCAACCGCAAGATGGCCATGGTGGTGAACTCGAAATAGGTCAGCGCCATGTCGCCGCGCGCTTGTTCCACCGCCTCGAAATGCGGTAACAGCTCGGCAGCAGACACCATCGCGCCGTTCACGCGGCAGCGCTCTTCAAAGTGAACGAAGTGCGGCTTGATGTAGAGGCCCACCTTGTAGCCTGCCTGCAGGCCGATGGATTCGATCATCGTGCAGGTGGAGCCCTTGCCATTGGTGCCAGCCACGGTGATCACCGGCACCTTGAAGCTGATGCCGAGGCGTTGTTTGATGGCCTCGCTGCGCGCCAGGCCCATGTCGATGTTCTTGGGGTGCAGGCGCTCGCAATGGTCAAGCCATTCGGCGAGGGTGGTCGGGTGGGGCATGGTGTGTGGATTTGAATGCACAAGGGCGGCCGAGGCCGCCCTTGTGACTGTCAGGCGAGGCGACTCAGGCGACCGCGTCAGCGCTTTGCCGCTGCAGCATGGCCAAGGCCTTGGCGATCACGCTGCGCAGCTCACGCCGGTCGATGATGGCGTCGATGGCACCGGTCTGCATCAGGAACTCGGCACGCTGAAAGCCCTCGGGCAGCTTCTCGCGCACGGTGTCGGCGATCACGCGCGGGCCGGCAAAGCCGATCAGCGCCTTGGGCTCGGCGATCACCATGTCACCCACGAAGGCAAAGCTCGCCGAGACACCGCCCATGGTGGGGTCGCACAGCACGCTCACGTAAGGAAGTTTGGCTTTGGACAAGTGCGTCAATGCCGCATTGGTCTTGGCCATCTGCATCAGGCTGAGCAGGCCTTCTTGCATGCGTGCACCACCGGTAGCGGTGAAGCTGATGAAGGGCACCTTCTGCTCGACGGCCATCTCAACGCCGCGCACGAAGCGCTCGCCGACCACCGAGCCCATGGAGCCGCCCATGAAGTCGAACTCGAAACACGCTGCCACCACCGGGATGGTGTGCAACGCGCCGCCCATCACCACCAGCGCATCGGTTTCGCCGGTGGACTCCATCGCCTGCTTCAGGCGCTCGGGGTAACGTTTACTGTCCTTGAACTTGAGTGCATCCACCGGCAGCACCTCTTGGCCGATCTCATAACGGCCTTCGCCGTCGAGGAAGGCATTCAGACGGGCACGCGCGCCGATGCGGTGGTGGTGGCCACACTTCGGGCAGACGTTGATGTTCTGTTCGAGATCGTTCTTGTAAAGCACCGTCTCGCAAGACGGGCACTTGATCCACAGACCTTCGGGCACCGTGCGGCGTTCGCTCGGGTCGGTCTGCTGCATCTTGGGGGGCAGCAGTTTCTCAAGCCAGCTCATGCGGGAGCTCCTTTCAAGGAATCGAGGGCTGCGCGGATCTCGGCGATGAACGCCGCACCCGCGGAGGCGACATTGTCGCGCGTTTGGGTTTCGAGCAATTTCACAATGCGGGCGCCGATCACGACGGCATCGGAAACGGCTGCCACCGCCATGGCCGTCTCCGCATCCCGGATACCGAAGCCCACCCCGACCGGCACCTTCACGTGGGCACGAATCCGGGGCACAGCGTCCGCTACCGCCTGCGTGTCGATGGCGCCGGAGCCTGTCACACCCTTGAGCGACACGTAATAGACGAACCCGGTAGCGATCCGGGCCACGTCCTTGATCCGCTGTTCGGTCGAGGTGGGGGCCAGCAGGAAAATCGGATCGAGTTCGGCAGCCCTCATCCGCGCGGCGAAAACCTCGCTCTCCTCGGGCGGATAGTCCACGACCAACACGCCATCGACGCCAGCCGCTTTGGCATCGCGCACAAAAGCGCCCTCGCCTCGCCGTTGGTCGTAGCGCTCGATCGGGTTGGCATAACCCATCAACACGATGGGCGTGGTGTCGTTGCTGCTGCGGAAACCGCGCACGAAATCGAACACCTGAGGCAGGCCGATGCCCTTGGCCAAGGCACGCTCACCCGCCGCCTGGATCACCGGGCCATCGGCCATGGGGTCGGAGAACGGCACGCCGAACTCGATCACGTCGGCTCCCGCCTTCGCCATCGCCAGCAGCACCTCGACCGTGGCTTCGGGGTATGGATCGCCAGCCATCACGTAGGGAATCAGCGCCTTGCGGCCTTGCGACTTGAGCGTCTCGAAAACAGCTTGAATGCGGCTCATGCGGCACCCTTCACGCTGCGACCGGCCTGCGATGGGCGGTCGAAGTATTCGGCGCCGGAAAGATCGGCCACGGTGCCGATGTCCTTGTCACCCCGGCCAGAGAGGTTGACCAGCAGGTGCTGGTCGGAGCGCATCGTCGGCGCGAGCTTCATCGCGTACGCCACGGCGTGTGCCGATTCCAGCGCCGGGATGATGCCTTCGGTGCGGCACAGGCGGTGAAAGGCCTGCAGCGCTTCAGCGTCGGTGATGCCGACGTATTCGGCGCGGCCGATGTCTTTCAGGTACGCATGCTCGGGGCCGACACCGGGGTAGTCGAGCCCAGCCGAGATGGAATGTGTTTCGGTGATCTGCCCGTTGTCGTCTTGCAGCAAGTAGGTGCGATTGCCATGCAGCACGCCAGGCGAGCCCTTGCTGAGGCTGGCCGAGTGTTTGCCGGATTCGAGGCCCTGCCCCGCGGCCTCGACACCGATCAGCCGAGTGCCCTCGTGCTCGATGTAGGGGTAGAAGATGCCCATGGCATTCGAGCCGCCGCCCACGCAGGCGATCACAGCATCGGGCTGGCGCTTGATCATCTCGGGCATCTGCACCAGGCACTCGTCGCCAATCACTCGCTGGAAGTCGCGCACCATCGCCGGGTAGGGGTGCGGGCCGGCCACCGTGCCGATGATGTAGAACGTGTTCTCGATATTGGTGACCCAGTCGCGCATCGCTTCGTTGAGCGCGTCTTTCAACGTCTTGGAGCCGCTCTCGACCGGCACCACACGAGCGCCCAGCAGGTGCATGCGGTAGACGTTGGGCGACTGGCGCTTCACGTCTTCGCTGCCCATGTAGACCACACATTCCATGCCGTAGCGGGCGCAGATGGTGGCCGTGGCCACACCGTGCTGGCCGGCTCCGGTTTCGGCGATCACACGCGGCTTGCCCATGCGGCGCGCCAGCAAGGCCTGGCCGATGGTGTTGTTGACCTTGTGGGCGCCGGTGTGGTTGAGGTCTTCGCGCTTGAGGTAGATCTGCGCGCCGCCCAGTTCACGGCTCAGACGGGCTGCGTGGTAGATCGGGCTGGGGCGACCCACGAAGTGCTTGAGCTCATGGTGGTACTCGGCCACGAAGGCCGGGTCTCGGCGAGCGAGCTCGTAGGCCGCATTCAGCTCATCGAGCGCATGGATCAGGGTTTCAGCGACAAAGGTGCCGCCATAGGGGCCGAAGTGCCCTTTGGCATCGGGCTGCTGGTAGTTCAACATGGTGAAAAACGCTTTCAGGTGAAGTCATGTCGGAGAAGCTGCGATTCGCGCGTCCGCTTCGCGGACGGCTTCGCAGAACCGGCGCATGGCCGCGGCATCCTTGATGCCTTTGGCACTCTCGACGCCGGAGCTGACGTCAACGGCCGAAGGCCGCACCTGAAAAATGCCTTCGATCACATTTCCGACATGCAACCCACCAGACAAAACGACTGGACGGGGGACGTTTGAAGGAATGAGAGACCAATCGAAGACCTTTCCGCCGCCACCATAACCCTCGACAAAGGCGTCGAGCAACAGGCCCTGGGCGTGTGGGTACTGAGCGGCGAAGTCTAACAAATCGAAGCCCGCCCCGATGCGAGCCGCCCGTAGGAAGGGCCTTCCCGCTGCTCGGCATTCGGCCGGGGTTTCGTCACCATGGAACTGCAGCACCAGGTCGGGCATGGCCTGTGTGGCTGCCTCAATCAAGGCGGCATTTGCATTGACGCACAAGACCACCGGCGTCACGAAGGGCGGCAGGCGTTTTGCCAACGTCGCCGCACGATCGACCGTCACGGCGCGCGGGCTGCTTGGGTAAAGCACGAAGCCCACGGCATCGACGCCGGCTTCAACCGCCGCATCGACGTCGCTCTCGCGGGTCAGGCCACAGATCTTGATTCGGGTGCGGGCGTTCATGCCGGTCTTTCGTTGGGCAACCAGTCCATGGCGGGCGTGTGTGAAGGCAGTCCAAAGCGCGCATCGTAGTACGGCCCCACAAAGTACAGGCCGTCAGCGGGGAATGTCGGTGCCGCCTCCTTGCGCGAGCGCGAGGCCAGCACTTCGCTCATCCAGGCCACGGGGCGCCGGCCACTGCCGATGGCGACCAGGCAGCCCATGATGTTGCGCACCATGTGGTGCAAAAAGGCCGAGCCGTCGAAGTCAAATCGCCAATAGCTGCCTGCACGTCCGATCGCGATGTTGCGCATCTGTTTGACCGGCGAAGCAGCCTGGCACTCCGACGAACGGAAGGCACTGAAATCGTGCTCTCCGATCAGCAGCGCTGCAGCTGCGCGCATGGGCTCTAGGGCCAGAGGGCGGTGCGTCCAGCCGGCCAGGCCCGTTTCCAGCGCAGGCCGCACGGCAGACTCCAGCAGCAAGTAGGCGTAGCGCCTGCCCTGAGCGCTATAGCGCGCATGGAAGTCGTCTTCGACTTCGCGGCACCACTGAACCGCGATGTCGCCAGGCAGATAACGGTTGGTGCCACGCACCCAGGAGGCCAACTCGCGCTGCACCGGCGGGTCGAGGTGGATCACCTGGTTCAGGCCATGCACCCCGGTATCGGTGCGGCCAGCGCATATCGTGCGAACGGGCGCTGCTGCAAACTGCGACAGCGCCCGTTCGAGATGGTCTTGCACGGTGCGGCCACCGCGCTGGCTCTGCCAGCCGTTGTAAGCCTGGCCGCGGTAGCAGATGCCGAGTGCCAGCCTCACACCAACCTGGGCCGATCAGCCCAGATCGTTGAGCATGCTCTGAGCACGCGTCTTGACCGCGCCGCTGGACTTGGCCACGACTTCTTGCAGCAGGTCGCGAGCACCTTCCGTGTCACCGATCTGGCGGAACTCTTCGGCCAGCTCGAGCTTGCGGGCGATCGGGTCGGAACCATCGTCGCTGACGTCGCCCAGGTCGATGGCACCGAAGTCGCTCGACACCGGCAAGCCCGGTGTCGCCTTGGGTTGCGCCACCGTGGTGTCGTTGCCGAGGTCCAGAGAGATGCTTCCCAGATCAAAGTCCATCGGGCCGGTGGCAGGAGCCGCCGCCGCAGGCGCCGGGGAAGGCGGCAGGTTGAAGCTCATGCTGTCAAACGACGGGGCAGGCGCCGGAACAGCCGCCATCGGCTGGGTACGCTCCGCAGCGCGCGAAGGAGTAGGCGGCGTCGAGTCGGGCAGAGCCAAGTCGAGATCGAGATCGATGCTGTCGCCGGAGGTGGTGTCGAACCCGCTTCCCGAACTGCCGCTGGCACCGAATTCCGAGGGCGATGGCAGCACCGATTGCGGCATGGTGCTCGCGCCCAGCAGCTCGGCAGCCGGGCGACCATCGCCCTCGCTGCCCGCGGGCTTACCCCCCGGTTGATAAAGCTGGTTGTCAGGGTCGATCTGCACGCCGATCTCTTGGGCCTTGGCCCAGTCTTCGCCCTGGCCACCGGTCAAGCCGAACAACTGCGTAGCCAGCAACTCGAAGCCCTTGGTGTCGCGCCGCTTGGCATAAACCTCAAGCAGCTTGGTGCGAATGGCCAAACGTTCCGGGCTCGCGCGCATCGCCTCTTTGAGGATTTCTTCAGCCTGCAGGTCACGGCCATAGGCCAGGTACACGTCGGCCTCGGCCACGGGGTCGACGTCGCCAATGGCGTCGAGCTGGCTCAACGAGTAGCTCATGGACGAAGAAGCGCCGCCCGCATCACGCGTGTCGATGCGCTGACCTCCGCTGGCACCGAAGAAGGAGTCAGGCTGCAAGCGGCTTTCGAGGAAGGAGGTTTCGCCGCTGTCCTTTTTGGCGCGCTTGGTGAAGCGATAGATGCCGAAGCCGGCAAGCAAGGCGATGAGTGCGGCACCGGCGGCCAGCACCAAGGGGTTGTCTTCCAACAGTGAAGCAAATGGTCCCGGAGGCTCAACCGCCGGTGCTGCGGCGGGCGCAGAAGCGGCCATCGGCCGCGAAGGCGCAACGGCCACCACGGGTGCGCTGGCCGGCTCGAGCACGGCGCTAGCCGCCGCTGATGCGGCAGCCATCACGGCCGGTGCAGAAGCGGCAGCCACGACGGCCGGAGCCGATGCGGGTGCGGGTGCGGGTGCGGGTGGAATCACCACGACAGGAGCGGGGGCAGGGGCCGGCGGCACCACCGGTGCGGGGACCGGTGCAGCTGCCACAACCGGCGGCTTGGGTGCCACAACCGGAGGCACAACCACCGGCGGGGCCACAGGAGCGGCAGTGGCAGGCGCCGTACCCTTGCCCGACGCGGTGCCCGATGCGCCAGAAAGCTTCTTCAGCTCATCCACGTTCTTGGAAAGCTCCGCCACACGGGCCGTGGCGTCTTTCTTCTCGCGCTCTTTCGACAAACGATCTTCAGGCGCTGAAGCCTTGGCTGTGGTGCCTTTGCTGAGCGTGAGCTTGTCAGGGGCTGGCGCGGCGGTGGCCTTGCGGTCGTCCACCGACGACTGCACCTTGCCACCGGCTTGGCGGGCGGTGCCATCGGTCTTGGCCGCCGGAACTGCTGCGGCAAGACGCTGCCTGTAGGTCCCGAAGTCGGCGCTCTGCGCTTGAATCAGCTGGCGGGCTTCCGCCGGCGTGACGGCCTTGGCCGTTTCAGCCGAAGGCACGGCCAGCACCACACCCGACTTCAGGCGGTTGATGTTGCTGTTGACGAAGGCTTCCGGGTTGGCCTGGTAAAGCGAGGCCAACATCTGATCGAGCGAAACGCCTGGGCGTTGCGAACGGCCGGCGATGCGCGACAGCGAGTCGCCGGGACGCACCGTGTACTCGTCACCAATCGGCTCAGCCGGCGATGACGGCGCCGTCTTCACGCTCGGCTTGCGAGGTTCAGCTGGAGACGCATCGGTGACGGCGGCCGCCTTCGGGGTGACCGGTTTGCGCTCGGCGGCACGCGGCGCAATGGCGACCGGCTCGGTAGGCGCCGGAGAGATCAGCGGCGAGGTGGTGGCAGCTGGCGCAGCAGGCACCGGAGAGGCCGCGGTGCGGGTCACCGGCGGGTCCAACAGCAAGGTGTATTCGCGAACCAAGCGGCCAGTGGACCAGGTGATCTCAAGGATCACGTCGATGAACGGCTCTTGAACCGCGCGGTCACTGGTGACACTAAGGAAAGATCGTCCGTCGGCGCGGCGCTGCAACAACACCTGCGTGCCCGGGAGGACCGAGTTGTAGTCGACACCCGCGGCGCGATACGACTCGGGCGGCGCAATGCGGATGTTGAGGTTGGAGGCTTCCTCGGGCGTGATGCTGGTGACATCAATCTCAGCGCGCAGGAGTTCACCCAGCGACGACTGCACCTGCAAGCGGCCAAGACCCAAGGCCCATGCGTTCGAAGCCATGAGGCAGGCGGCGAGGGCCGCCGCGGTCAGAGCGAATCGCCCTGTGGTGTACAGCGAATTTCTTTTCAAGGCGTCTCCCAATAGGACGGGGGGTGGGAGCGAGCGAGCCCCACTGCTTTCGGAGTTGTTGTTGACGCTAACCACGGGTTTCCTGGGCGTAACAGTAGAAATTACAATAACATCAACGAGATACAAAGACAAGCTCATGCTTTGCCTGACATTCGCTCGCAGACGCCATTCGCGGGTTCAGGAGACGGCCCTTGTTGTGGTTCTGCAACGCAAAACAAGGGCCAGCTCGGTAGGCAGATCAGACGTCCAGCAGGATGCGAAGCATGCGGCGCAGGGGCTCTGCTGCCCCCCACAACAACTGGTCGCCGATGGTAAAGGCGCCCAGATATTCCGGGCCCATGGCCATCTTGCGCACGCGGCCCACCGGAATGGTCATGGTGCCGGTCACCGCCACGGGCGTCAGGTCACGGATGGTGGCTTCACGCGTGTTGGGCACGAACTTCACCCAGGCGTTGTCGTTGGCGATCATCGATTCGATGTCGGCCAGCGGCACGTTCTTCTTCAGCTTGAAAGTCAGCGCCTGGCTGTGGCAACGCATCGCGCCTACACGCACGCAGAAACCATCGACCGGAACCGCTGGCGTGCCGAAGCCTTCGCCCTGGCCCATGATCTTGTTGGTCTCGGCGCCGCCCTTCCACTCTTCCTTGCTGACGCCCCAGCCCGCATCGCCGGGCTGCTTTCCAATCCCCAGATCCTTGTCGATCCAGGGAATGAGGCTGCCGCCCAGCGGAACGCCGAAGTTGGCCGTCTCGGCTTCGGTCAGGCTGCGCTGCTTGGCGATGACCTTGCGGTCGATTTCGAGAATCGCGCTCTTGGGGTCGTCGAGCAGAGCCTTAACTTCGGCATTCAGCGTGCCGTACTGCGTGAGCAACTCGCGCATGTGTTGAGCACCACCGCCCGAGGCGGCCTGGTAGGTCTGCGTGCTCATCCACTCGACCAAACCGGCCTTGTACAGCGCGCCCACGCCCATCAGCATGCAGCTCACGGTGCAGTTGCCACCGATCCAGTTCTTGCCGCCGGCGGCGAGCGCCTTCTTGATCACGGGCATGTTGACCGGGTCGAGGATGATGACCGCATCGTCTTTCATGCGCAGCGTGGAGGCCGCGTCGATCCAGTGACCGTTCCAGCCGGCAGCGCGCAGCTTGGGGAACACCTCGGTGGTGTAGTCGCCACCCTGCGCGGTGATGATGATGTCGCAGCGCTTGAGCGCGTCGATGTTGAAGCCGTCTTGCAGCGCGGTTTCGTTCTTCGCTTGCGCAGGCGCCTTGCCTCCGATGTTGCTGGTGCTGAAGAACACCGGCTCGATCAATGCAAAGTCATTCTCTTGTTGCATGCGGTCCATCAGGACCGAACCCACCATGCCCCGCCAGCCCACCAGGCCGACCAATCTCGTTGCCATGTCTTTTCCAATCGTCTGTGATTGAGTTTGAAGTCGTGAAAGCGCTTGTGATCAGCCTTGCGCTTTCAGGCAGGCGACCACAGCGTCGCCCATCTCCTTGGTGCCAACCTTGGTGGTGCCAGCACTGTAAATATCGGTGGTGCGCAGGCCTTTGGTCAGCACGCTCTTCACAGCAGCCTCGATGCGCTGAGCTGCAGCTTCCTGGTTCAGACTGAAGCGCAGCATCATCGCGGCCGACAGAATCGTCGCCAACGGGTTCGCGATGCCCTTGCCCGCAATGTCGGGCGCCGAGCCGTGGCTGGGCTCGTACAGGCCTTGGCTCTTCGAGTTCAACGAGGCCGAAGGCAGCATGCCGATCGAGCCGGTGAGCATCGCGGCTTCGTCGCTCAAGATATCGCCAAACATGTTCCCAGTGACGATCACGTCGAGCCGCTTCGGCTGCTTCACGAGTTGCATGGCCGCGTTGTCGACGTACATATGCTCCAACTCGACGTCGGCGTATTGCGCATGCACCTCGGTGACCACGTCGCGCCAGAACTGGAAGGTCTCCAGCACGTTGGCCTTGTCGACGCTCAGCACCTTCTTGCTGCGCTTGCGCGCGGCCTGGAAGGCCACATGGGCAATGCGCTCGATCTCCGGTCGCGAGTAGCG
Source organism: Rhizobacter sp. (assembly GCA_014380155.1). Classification (GTDB taxonomy): domain Bacteria; phylum Pseudomonadota; class Gammaproteobacteria; order Burkholderiales; family Burkholderiaceae_C; genus Rhizobacter. Next base: position 12,051 of record JACMKJ010000468.1, read on the forward strand.
CATGGTGTCGAAGGCTTCATCGGCACCCTTGAACGCACCATCGGGTGACTGGCGGCGGCCACGCGGCTGGCCGAAGTAGATGTCGCCGGTCAGCTCGCGAATGATCAGGATGTCGAGCCCCGCCACGATCTCGGGCTTGAGCGTGGACGCGTGCGTGAGTTCTTCGTAGCAGATGGCCGGGCGAAAGTTGGCGAACAGCTCCAGGTTCTTGCGCAAGCCGAGGATCGCCTGCTCGGGTCGCAGCGCGCGGTCGAGCTTGTCGTACTTCCAGTCGCCCACGGCACCGAACAACACCGCATCGGCCGACTTGGCCAGGTTCAGCGTGGCATCGGGCAGCGGGTGGCCATGGGCCTCGTAGGCGGCACCACCCACCTTGGCTTCTTCCAGCTCGAACAGGAGGTCGAGACAGGCCAGCACCTTGAGTGCCTCGGCCACGATCTCGGTGCCAATGCCGTCGCCCGGCAGGATTGCGATCTTCAAGAGTCTGTCCTTCGGTTCAAAGCGAGTGGGCGAGCCAAGGCTTGGTCAGCAAGCGTTCGGCCTCGAAGGCCTTGATCTTGTCGGCGTGGCGCAGCGTCAAGCCGATGTCGTCGAAGCCATTCAACAGGCAGTACTTGCGGAACGACTCGACCTCGAATGGCAGCTCGGTCCCATCGGGCTTCACCACCACCTGGCGCTCCAGATCCACCACCAGTTGGTACCCAACGAAAGCTTTCACCTCGTCGAACAACTGGTTGACCGCCGACTCCGGCAGCACGATCGGCAGCAGGCCGTTCTTGAAGCTGTTGTTAAAGAAGATATCGGCGTAGCTGGGCGCGATGATGGCGCGAAAGCCGTACTGGTCAAGCGCCCAGGGCGCGTGCTCGCGCGAGGAGCCACAGCCGAAATTCCGGCGCGTCAGCAGCACCGAAGCGCCTTTGTAGCGCGGCAGGTTGAGCACAAAGGCGGGGTTGGCGCGTCGCGTGGCCGGGTCTTGGCCGGGCTCGCCCTGGTCGAGGTAACGCCACTCGTCGAACAGATTGGGGCCGAAGCCAGACTTCTTGATCGACTTCAGGAACTGCTTCGGAATGATGGCGTCGGTGTCGACGTTCTCACGGTCGAGCGGTGCGACCAGGCCCTTGTGGATGCGGAATGCTTGCATGGTGGTCAGCCCATTCAGGAGATGCGTCGAACGTCGACAAAGTGGCCTTCGATGGCCGCCGCCGCCGCCATCGCCGGACTCACCAGGTGGGTGCGGCCACCGGCGCCTTGGCGGCCTTCGAAGTTGCGGTTGGAGGTGGAGGCGCAACGCTCGCCTGGCTCCAGCCGGTCGGCGTTCATCGCGAGACACATCGAGCAGCCCGGCTCGCGCCACTCAAAGCCCGCCGCGAGGAAGACCTTGTCCAGCCCTTCACGCTCGGCCTGCTCTTTCACCAGGCCGGAGCCGGGCACCACCAGCGCCAACTTCACGTTCGACGCGATCTTGCGGCCCAGGCGGCGCACCACGGCCGCCGCTTCGCGCATGTCTTCGATGCGCGAGTTGGTGCAGGAGCCGATGAACACCTTGTCGATCAGGATGTCGGCGATGAGCTTGTTGGGCTCCAGCGCCATGTAGGTCAGCGCGCGTTCCATCGCACCGCGCTTGTTGGCGTCTTTCTCGCGCTCCGGATCGGGCACGCGGTCTTCGATCGACAACACCATCTCGGGCGAGGTGCCCCAGGTGACCTGCGGGCGGATCTGCGAGGCGTCGAGTTCGATCACACGGTCGAAGTGCGCATCAGCGTCGGACTGCAGCGTGCGCCAGTAGGCGACGGCGTGATCCCAAGTCACACCCGTGGGCGTGAAGGGGCGACCCTTCACGTAACTGATCGTGGTTTCATCGACGCCCACCAGGCCCGCGCGCGCACCGGCTTCGATGGCCATGTTGCACACCGTCATGCGGCCTTCCATGCTCAGCGCACGAATGGCCGAACCAGCAAACTCGATGGTGTGACCATTGCCACCCGCCGTGCCGATCTTGCCGATGATGTCCAGCACGATGTCTTTCGCGCCGCAGCCCTTGGGCAGCTGACCTTCGACCTTGATCAGCAGGTTCTTGGCCTTGCGCGCCAGCAGCGTCTGCGTGGCCAGCACGTGCTCAACCTCGCTGGTGCCGATGCCGTGAGCCAGCGCACCGAAGGCGCCGTGGGTCGAGGTGTGCGAGTCGCCGCAGACGACGGTCATGCCCGGCAGCGTGGCGCCCTGCTCCGGCCCGATCACGTGCACGATGCCCTGACGCTTGTCGTTCATCTTGAACTGCGTGATGCCCAGGCGGTCGCAGTTCTTGTCGAGCGTGTCGACCTGCAGCTTCGAGATGGGGTCGGTGATGCCGTGCGATCGGTCGGTGGTGGGTACGTTGTGGTCGCTCACCGCCAGGTTGGCCGACAGGCGCCAGACCTTGCGGCCGGCCAGATCCAGGCCCTCGAAGGCCTGCGGGCTGGTGACTTCGTGCACCAGGTGGCGATCGATGTAGAGAACGGCGGTGCCGTCTTCCTCGGTGTGGATGACGTGTTCGTCCCAGATCTTGTCGTACAGCGTGCGGCCCATGGCGACTCTCAAAGGTTCTGGCGAGGAAAAGCGTCGAATTTTAGGCGTTTACAAGCAAAAACCCCGGCCTGTGGCCGGGGTTTTGTGTGCACTCAAGGTGCGTTCCGGCGGTTCAAGCTCGTTGTGCGATCGGTTTGACGTCGCGTTGCGTGGCGCCGTGGAATAGCTGACGGGGGCGGCCGATCTTGTATTCCGGATCGGCAATCATCTCGTTCAGCTGCGCAATCCAGCCCACCGTGCGGGCCAGCGCGAAGATGGCGGTGAACAGGCTCACCGGGATGCCGATGGCGCGTTGCACGATGCCGGAATAGAAGTCGACGTTCGGGTAGAGCTTGCGCGAGACGAAGTATTCGTCTTCGAGCGCGATCTTTTCGAGCGCCATGGCCAGCTTGAACAGCGGATCGTCCTGCAGGCCGAGTTCGTTGAGCACTTCGTGGCAAGTCTCGCGCATGAGCTTGGCGCGCGGGTCGAAATTCTTGTAGACGCG
>JACMKJ010000469.1 GCA_014380155.1 Rhizobacter sp.
AACCAGGTCGGCCACCAGCACGATGAGGAATACTGCCACCCAGAAGTTGAGCACCGCGACCCAGCCGCGGATGCCGTCATTCGCCGCCCAGCCGAAGAGCTTGTGCACGAGCAGGTTGGTGGCCAGCAAGACAAAACCCACCACCATGTGGTTGACGATGAAGTGGTGGAAGTCGGTTTGCCACTCGGCGCGAAAGACGGGTTGGTCGCGGCGCAAGGCGAAGAGCTTCTCGATGAAGATGAAGATCAACGTGGAGCCCAGCAGGTCGAGGATGAACCAGTCGAGCCCGATGTAAGGCGTGTTGTCGGGGAAGTTGGGGTTGACCGGCACGGCATGCGCACCCAGCAGCACCGTGAGCGCCACGACCGCGAAGGCCGAGGCTGACAACCAGCGAGCGCGGCCCCGGATGATGTTCAGCAACGCGAGCGAGCCCGAGAGCACCAGCGCCGCCAGCATGACCTTGCGGATGATGTCGACGTTGTAGCTCTTGCGCAGCTGGGGTGTCGTCAGGTATTCGGGGAAGTGGAAAGCAATCACGCCCAGCAGGCACAGGATGCCCAGCGACAAGGCGATCACGCCGGTGACCATGCCGTGGCCGGGCCGCAGCTCGCCGTGTGATTCTGAAAGCTGGTTGAGTTTGTCGAGCTTGATCATGCATCCCTCTCTTTTTGTGCGCGCCGATTATGGGCCGCCAGAGGGTGCTCAGGCTGCCCGGATCACCCCGGATTCGTGGGCCAATTCACGGGCCATAGAGGTCACGCCGCGGATCACGTCGCCCACCACGATGATGGCCGGGCTGCCGAGGCCTTCGCGTTCGATCAGGCCCGTCAGGTCGCCGAGCAAGCCCACGGAATGGCGTTGCTGCGGCAGGCTCGCGTGTTGCACCACGGCGACCGGCGTGCTGCCGCCCAGGCCTTGCAACAAGCCCTGCTGCAAATGGCCGGCCTGCGACACGCCCATGTAGATCACCAGCGTGAGGCCTTGCGCGGCAGCGGCGGCGAGCGTGGGCCAGTCGATGGCGCCGTCCTGGCCCTTGGCATGGCCGGTGACGAAGATCACGCCGTGCGCATGGTCGCGGTGGGTGAGTGGCACGCCCAGCGCCGTGACGGCTGCCAGGCCCGAGGTGATGCCGTTGACGACATCGACCGTGATGCCGAGCGCGCGCAGGTGCTCCACCTCTTCACCGCCGCGGCCGAAGACGAACGGGTCGCCGCCCTTGAGCCGCACCACACGCTCACCTTTGAGCGCTTCGGCGGCCATCAGCTTCTCGATGAAGGCCTGCGGGGTGCTCGCGCAGCCGCCACGTTTGCCCACATGAATGATGCGTGTGGAGCGGCGTGCGTAGCGCAGCACTGCCTCGCCCACCAGGTCGTCGACCAGCAGCACGGTGGCGCGGCGGATCGCGCGCACGGCCTTGATCGTCAAGAGCTCGGGGTCACCGGGGCCGGCGCCGACAAGGGTCACGTGGGTCAAGCCAACTTCTCCTGAGGGTGCGCGTGGGCCAGGGCCGCCAGCGAGGCGAGGAGGCAGGCCACCTGCTGCGCCAGCGGCCCGGGCGCAGGCTTCTCGCCGCTGATGACGGACTGGATGTACATGGCGGTGGTTGCAGCGTCGCAGGTGCGTGGCAGCACCGGCAGCTCGCGCAGCACGCCGTCGTGGGCGGGCACCGACAGGTCGTTGCGCAAGAAGCCGTCGATGAACACGTCGAGCCGGGGCAAGCGGCGTGGGTCGGCCACCGGTTCGCCCTCGGTGCCGCGCATCAAGAGCGCGTTGGCGATCGTGTTCTGCAGAAATTCGGTGAGCATGGTCCCGTACTCGGGGTGCGTGTAGTTGACGACGCGCAGCGCGGTGCCGGCAGGGCAGGGGTCGAGCAGCTTGGCGATGGTGTGGCCCGAGTTGCGCAGCCCGATGGTCCAGCGTGCGTCGAGCAGGCGAGCCAGCGGCGGGCACAACAGGTCGGTGCGGATGTACACCGGCTCGCGTCGCTGCCATGCGGCGGCCACGTCACCCGCATCGCGCGCCACAGGCAAGCCCAGATCGTGAAAGATCTCGGCGGTGGTCACGCGGCCCGGGTCTTCGGGCATGCCATGCACCAGCACCGGCACGTCTTCCTGTGCCAGCAGCAAGGCCAGCAGTGTGGTGAGGTTAGGCAGCTTGCGCGCACCGTTGTACGACGGCAGCACCACCGCTGGTTGGCGTGTGGTGATGGGCAGGCAGCGTGCGGTGGCGGCCTGCAGGAAGCCGGCGGTCTCGTCCACCGTCTCGCCCTTGATGCGCATGGCCATGGCGAAGGCGCCGAGCTCGAGGTCGGTCACTTGGCCGTCGAGTACCTGGCTCATCAGGTCGTGAGCCTGCTCGGTATTGAGCGAGCGGGCGCCTTCTTTGCCGCGGCCGATTTCCTTGATGTAGTGGCTGATGCTCATGGTGTATCCCTAGTTCTGTTTCGCAAGACCCGGGCCATGGGATGACACCACGGCGAGGGGCGCGATTCTAGGGAGATGTCATCAAGAGCGGGCGGTTCACGCCACGCGTGCCTGCGCACGGATCATGCGCTTCAACTCGGGGATGCACGAACCACAATTGGTGCCGCATTTGAGGCTGCCCTGCAGTTGCGCGAGCTGCTCGTCGGGCGCGCCCTGGCAGGCTTCGAGTGCGGCGTTGATTTCGGGTTCCGCCACGTTGAAACAGGTGCAAACCTGTCGCCCGCGCGACTGCACCGCGACGGGTGCGCGTGCGCCCGGCACCAGCAGCAAGCGCCCATAGGCTTGCGCTGGCAGCTCGTCTTGCAGCAGGGGTTTGATCCACACCTCGGCGCTGATGTCGCCGGCGAGCACGAAGCCCTCCAGCTGTGTCTTGTCACCCACGGTCGCAAGCCGCATGGTGCGCCGCTGGCCGCGGCGTTTGTCGGCGTAGTGCAGCACCTCGGCGCCACCCAAACCCAGAATGCCTTCGATGCGTGCCAGCAGCTCGTCGGGCGCCGCTTCATACGCGGCAGCGCGAAACAGCACGCCGCTGCGTTCGCGCCCAAAAGGGACGCAGCTCGCAAACGCGAAAGCGCGCATCAGCGGCTTGAGCTGCTCGCGTGCCCACACCGCCTTGTCGTCGGGTAACCAGGCAACTCCGAGCAGGCGCCAGGGCAGCTCGGCCTTGAGCACCTTGACAGCGGCGTGCTTGAGCTCGGGTTGTTTGGAGGTGGGGCAGAACGCCGGGCTGGTCAACACATTCACCCCGGAGATGCGCGTGCCCGTGCCGGTGCTGCCGGAGAGGAATTCTTCGCCCCAGTGCATGGCGATGAAGGCCTGCGTGGCGGCCACCTGATCGCTCGATTGCACCGGCAGCACGACGCTGCCACGCCGAGAGGTCACGTGGACCAGGTCGCCATTGGTGAGCTTCATGCGCACGAGGTCGTGCGGGTTCATCTCGACGTTGGGCTCGGGCACGTGGCCGAACAAGCGGCCCACGGTGCCGGTGCGGCTCATGCCGTGCCACTGGTCGCGCAGACGGCCGGTGGTGAGTGATACGGGGTAGCGTGCATCACGCGGCTCGGCCACCTTGTTGTAGGCCACGTCGGCAAACTTGGCGCGGCCGTCGGCGGTGGGGAAGATGCCGTCTTCGTAGAGGCGCGTGCGGCCGGTCGTTGCACCCTTCGGGAAGGGCCACTGCGCCGGCGCGGCGTCGAGTTGGGCGTAGCTCAGGCCGGTGATGTCGAGGTCGCGGCCGCGTGTGCTTTCTCGGTGTTCGTTCCACACCGACTCGGCTGTGTCGTAGGCGAAGAGCGTGGGTTGATTGGGGCGCAGCTTCTTCTCGAGCCGCTGCGCAAAGTCGACCACGGTGGCCCAGTCGTGGCGTGTCTCGCCGGGGCTCGCGATGGCCGGGCGCACGCGGCTGATGCGGCGCTCGCTGTTGGTGACGGTGCCGTCTTTTTCGCCCCAGGTGGTGGCGGGCAGCAGCAGGTCGGCGTACTCGCAGGTGGTGGTGGTGCCGAAGGCCTCTTGCACCACCACGAACTCGGCGCGCTCCAGCGCACGGCGCACCGTGGTTTGGTCGGGCATCGACTGGGCGGGGTTGGTGCAGGCGATCCACAGCGCCTTGATCTGCCCGTCGGCGGCGGCCTCGAACATTTCGACGGCGGTCTTGCCCGGCGTGGCTGGCACATCCGGCACGCCCCAAAGCCGCGCCACCTCGGCGCGGTGCTCGGGGTTGGCCAGGTCGCGGTGCGCGCTCAACAGGTTGGCCAGGCCACCGACCTCGCGCCCCCCCATGGCGTTGGGCTGGCCGGTGAGCGAGAAGGGCCCGGCGCCGGGCTTGCCGATCTGGCCCGTAGCCAGGTGCAGGTTGATGAGCGCGGCGTTCTTGGCGGTGCCGCTGCTGCTCTGGTTGAGGCCCTGGCAATAGAGCGAGAGCGTGCGGCCGTTCGCATCACCAAACCAGCGTGCCGCTTGCAGCAGCGCGTCTTCCTTGATGCCGCAAACTTCGGCGACATGTTTGGGCGTGAAGTCGCGCACGCGGTTGCGCAAGGCTTCGAAGCCTTGTGTGTGCGAGGCGATGTAGGCGCTGTCGGCCAGGCCCTCCCACAGCATCACGTGCAGCATGCCGTGGTACAGCGCCACGTCGGTGCCGGGCAGGATGGGCAGGTGCAGGTCGGCCGCTTCGGCCGTCTCGGTGCGGCGTGGGTCGGCCACGATCATCTTCAGCGTCGGGTTGGCGCGCTTGGCGTCTTCGATGCGGCGGTAGAGGATAGGGTGGGCGTACGCGGTGTTCGAGCCGGTGATGAACAGCGTGGAAGCAAAGTTCAGGTCGTCGTAGCAGGCAGGCGGCGCGTCGGCTCCGAGCGTGACCTTGTAGCCGGCCACCGCGCTGCTCATGCACAGGCGCGAGTTCGTGTCGACGTTGTTGGTGCCGATCAAGCCCTTGGCGAGCTTGTTGAAGACGTAGTAGTCCTCGGTCAGCAGCTGGCCCGAGATGTAGAAGCCCACGGCGTCGGGCCCGTGCTCGGTGATGACCTGGGCGAACTTGTCTGTG